>CAYZXG010000083.1:0-5062 GCA_964482365.1 uncultured Candidatus Saccharibacteria bacterium
CGCTTTCCGCCGCCGCCGAATTTCGTATTTCGCTTTGCGAAATGCGCCGCCAATAGTTTTGTTTGATTAGTTCATTTTATTGTATTTTATTTTATTTTATTTGGTAGTATAATAACAAGGGTAGTAGCCTTGTATACAATAATACTGCCAAAACTTTATTTATATGACAAATGGAAAAACAATAAGTAAAAACATAAAGAAATTGCGCAATAAACTTGGCTTTATTCAAGACGATTACGCAAAGAAAGCGGACGTAAAATATACAACGCTCATGAAGGTCGAAAGCGGTACAGCTAATAGGTCAAGCGTCCAAACTATGGCAAAAAATTGTCAAAGCGTTGGGCGTTTCAATAGAAGAGTTAATAAAACAATTTAGACAGTATGGATACACGAAACTCACAATCTGGCCCTTTAATTAAGGCATGGCTCATAGCCGGAGTATCTTTAATTTTGGGTTTACTTTTTGATTATTTTTTCGTACGCAAAATCCCCGGAATTGCTTTTCCGTTGTATGTTGTTTTGGTTGTAACAGGGCTTTTTGCTATCGCACATTTCTTTAAGAAACAGTTGAGCAAAGATGTTTTTTGGCTTTTGTTGCCGCTCATATTTTTCAGCGCAATGGTTTTTATTCGTTCCAGCGTATTGCTTACCTTTCTTAATATAGTCGCTTCGTTGCTGTTGCTGCTTGTAATCGCCGAGGTGTCTTTTAGTGAGAAAGTGAAAAACTTTTTGGTCGGAGATTATATAAAAATATTTTTCTTACCGTTTAAGTTTATTCGCCCCCTTTTTCAAACGCTATCCAATTTATTCTCGTTACGTGGAGTAAATAAAGACCAAAAAGTTTTATCGCAGGTTGCAAAAGGTATCTTAATGACAATTCCCGCTCTGTTTGTCTTTCTGCTTCTTTTTTATTCGGCAGATTTGATTTTCCAAAAATATGTTTTGGATTTAATTGGTATTGGTATTAAATCGGAAACAATTTTTAGGTCTATTTTGGTTTTGATAGCTACATTTGTTTATATTGGCGCATATACTTACTCCTTTCGAGAAAAGGAAAACCAAATTACTGCACAACAAAGTAGTAAAGGCCACAGTGTTGGACACATAGAAAGTTCTATTTTGTTTGGTTCGGTTAATGTTCTATTTTTCATCTTTATTCTTGTTCAACTAACATATCTTTTTGGTGGCGAGAGCAATATATCGGCTCAAGGTCTTACTTTTGCCGAATATGCGCGGCGCGGCTTTTTTGAGCTGATAGTTGTGGCCATTATCTCCTTGCTCTTGCTCTTGTTCACAGAAAAATACGTCGTCAAAAAAGAAACCGACCATACATTAGGATTCAAAGTTTTAAGCACCGCGTTGGCTGTTCAAGTAATTTTAATCATGGTTTCTGCTTTTACACGTTTGTCTCTGTACGAACAAGCGTATGGATTTACTACATTGAGATTGTATAGCCATGCATTTATCATTTTGCTGGCGGGGATCTTCTGTTTGTTGCTATACAAAATTTACAAAGATAAGCGTGAAAACACTTTTGCTTTTCGTGTTTTCATTTCAATTGTCTTGTCTCTAGCTGTTATCAATTTTTTAAATCCGGATGCATTTATCGCGCGCCGTAACATTGAACGATTGGCTACTACTGGGAAACTCGACATTGACTATTTGAGCCGCCTTTCAAGCGATGCCACGCCCGATATCATCAAGGTGTTAAATAGATTGAATGAGGATTCGAAACAGGGTTTTGCTCGCGCGTTGTTGTCCCGGCGCACTAAAAGTAGTGATTCTCCTTATTTTCCGAAATGGCAATCGCTTAACATATCACGGATGAAAGCGGATAAAATCCTTAACTTAATAATGATGAGCGAGATAGAACCATATGAGGCTTATCAGCAACAAAATTTTGGTTCGGTAGAACGTTATAAGTAAGATATAATCGTGCGGTGCGCCAACGTTGTTGGCACGAAATTCGGCGGCGGCGTAAAGCAAGGATGGATCGGCAGGAGGGGGTTGGGAAGATGCGGGCGGGCTTTTGGGGCGGGGCTAGGGTTTCCAATCTCATGAATACATTCATAATGGTGAATAATCTACCTCTGCGATTTTGCCCTTGACTTGAAAAATATGCTATAATATACACACAGGGATAATTTGGAACTCTTTATTTTTTTATGGTTTTTATTTCGGGCATTATCGGTCTTTTAACTGCGGTTGCTACAAAAGAGCTCGGATTAAATTTTTTCGGGCTTGGTGAGTTTACTCCGGCATTAGCTTTTATTGTTGGCTATGCTGGAGGATATTTTTTGGAAAGTGTTTACAAAATTGTACTGAATACTGAAAAATTACTTTTTTCTATTCTTTTTGTTTTGGCTTTGATTTTATAATCACCAGCCACTGTTTTTTCCGCAACACTTTTTATTGATACTTTTTCAGGGACAATAATTGATGTAACAAAATGGGTAGAAGTGGATTCAGTTAGCGGAGGAAGTGGTGGAACAGTCGGAAATGTACAACAAAATAATACCTTAACTGTTTTAGGTGACGGAGTTAGTTGGGGGAATAACGGGCTTCGAAGCGCAAACACTTACGATAGAAGTGGCGGAGACTTAACTATTGAAGTTGATGTTAAAAGTATAGATTGCTCTGTAGGTCAATCAATCGCAGGGATAAGTTATGGTAGTATCAACATTTTGGCCAATCCTGGGGACACATACGCGGTTACCCAATATAATGGCAAGGTAACTTTATGGTATTTCCACAATGGTTCGGTTTCTCAATCACAAATAACCAGTTTTGTTTGCACTAATAATACAAACTACCACGTCAAGTTGGTAATACTCCAAGCAGGAGGCGCTAATCTTTATATAAATGGGTCATCCTCACCAGACGCCACGGTTTCGCAAGGAACCTTCACTGACAAAAATGTTAATCTCCACAATTTTAGTTCGACAGCCACCGTTACATATACTAATTTCAGCTTGTCTGATGTTGATGCAGCTGCGCCAACTATTTCAACTTTAAGTCCAGCTGACAATGCTACATCTGTTGCCTTAAACAGCAATTTAGTTGTTACCTTTTCCGAGGCGGTGGACGCTGGATCGGGTAACATTAATTTGTATAAAACTACAGGGGATGTTTTGGTTGAGGCCTTTGATGTAACTACAAACATTACTGGAAGTGGAACAAACACTATTAGCATTAACCCAACAAGCAATCTTTTAGGCGAAACTAATTATTATGTAAAAATAGATACCACGGCTTTTGATGATATGGCTGGCAATTCTTTTGCCGGAATTGCTGACACAACCACATGGAATTTTACTTCAGCTTCAACTAAGCCACAAGTAATTTTTGATGGTGATTCCATAACCTATGGTGTTGGCTCAACGGGAGGACTTAACTATCCTAATCAGACAATTACATTACTTGGCGGTAGTTCGGCTTATGATGGCACAAATCTTGGAGTGCCCAGCGAAACCATTGCAACAATGATAGCAAATACTCCTACTATTGTAGATCCATTATACAGCGCATACAGAACTAATAACTTTGTTTTAATTTGGGGTGGAACAAATGATTTATATTTTGGTGCTGATAATACAACAGTTTATAACTATATAGTTTCTTACGCAGAGGCTAGAAGATTAGCAGGATTTAAGGTGGCTGTGTTTACGATATTACCGCGTTCTGCAGGTTCTCCGCCAGCAAATTTTGAGTCATATCGTCAGTCGATAAATTCAATGCTTCGTGCAAACTGGGCAGCATTTGCTGACGCGCTCATTGACGTAGCGACAGATTCAAGAATAGGAGACGCTGGAGATGAATTAGATACGACCTATTATGCAGACAAAGTACATTATAACTAATACAGGATACGGAATGGTTGCGGCTCTCGCAGACGCAGCAGTTAATCAGATGGCTGCCTACGCATTGACTTATACGGCAGGTGTCCATGGCTCGATATCCGGCTCAACTACACAATTAGTACTGCCCGGCGGAAATGGATCTGCAGTCACAGCTGTCGCCGATGACGGTTATCACTTTGTAAACTGGTCTGATGCTTCAACATCAAATCCTAGGACAGATATGAGCGTTACTGGCAATATATCAGTGACAGCAAATTTTGCTGTCACTTCAAGTGGTGGACACGGATGCCATGGTTGTTATATAAATCCTAGCGTCCCAACTAGCGGATTCAAAATGAGCATAAACGGCGGAGCGTTTACGACTTCGAACAGAAATGTATTTCTGGGTTTCAATGCCGGAAATGATGTTAAAAAAATGGCGATATCTATGACTGGTGATTTTACCGACGCAAGCCAAGAGAATCATGTTGCTTCTAAACAATGGGATTTGTGTTCAAAGCTCGGCAGAGCAATTAAAAATCTGACTTGTTCTGACGGAATATATAAAATATAGGCTAGATTCTACACCGCCTACGGTAGAACATCCGACACCGCCACAGCTTCAAGCACTATCACTTTAAAATCTGGTGGAGTGACAGAAAATTTGCAACAAAAAATAAACCTACCGTTTACTAAATATCTTAGCTATAGACAAACCGATGCTGATATAAACGCCTGCAAATTTTCCTCAATTCCGACCCTGATACAAAAATTGCCTACACTGGAGCGGGTTCACCAGGCGAAGAAACCAATTACTTCGGTCCGCTGACATACAAAACAGTAATCAAATTTCAAGAGAAATACACCAAAGATGTTTTGTTGCCGTGGGGTTTTAAAAAAGGCACCGGATATGTTGGCAAAACTACGCTACTCAAAATTAATGAGCTAATCGGAAACAAATAAATCTCATGAGATTATTTATGAACAATTATACCAACCCAAAAATCACAAAATCATAACATCAGAAAACTTCCCAAAGTTGCCGGAGGCAACAGTTTCTCAATAACCCTGCCCATTGAGTATATGCGAAAATTAAAATGGAAAGAAAAACAGAAGGTAGTTGTTGAGCGCAAGGCTAGGCATTTGATTATCAAGGATTGGAAACCCTAGCCCCGCCACCGCCTCGCTTCACTCGGCGACACCAAAAAGAAAAAATGTTCCTT
>CAYZXG010000084.1:0-4880 GCA_964482365.1 uncultured Candidatus Saccharibacteria bacterium
CTTGACTAAACTTTCGTAGCCACGGACTTGCCTTTCACCATCCTTATAGCCGTGATAATAATCGTTGTAGGCCTTTAAGAGTACGATTCCACTGGCTTCTTTATCACCAAATAAGGCAATCGATTCGTTGGTAGCTTTTTCTAAGTTGCGGAAACAAACAATATTGCCAAATGTTTTTACACTGTTTAGTATTCTGTTTGTACGCGAGAAAGCTTGCAACAATCCATGTAACCTCAGGTTTTTATCAACCCAAAGAGTGTTTAGGGTTGTGGCATCAAATCCAGTCAAAAACATGTTGACTACAATCAAGATATCAATTTCTCGGTTTTTAACTCGTTCACTTACATCCTTGTAGTAATTCTGAAATTTGTCTGATGAAGTATCGTAGGAAGTGCCAAACATTCTGTTGTAGTCGGTAATTGCACTTTCCAAGAAGTCGCGAGAGCTTACATCAAGACCAGAAGTATCTTCGGAATTTTCATCAATCATTCCGTCTAGATCCTCGTCATTGACCCCAAAGCTATATATGGTTGCCACCTTCAGTTGTTTGTCGCTTGGCAGACCTTCGAGTTGTTTTTTGAACTCGGCGTAGTATTTTTTAGCAACTTCAATAGAGGAGACTGCAAAGATAGAGTTAAATCCAGCCAAACGACGATCCTTGATCTTGTAATAGCTATTTCTCTTGGTTTTTTGATCAAAGTGTTCTCTGATGTATTTAACAATATTTGAAATTCTTTCTGGAGCAGACAAAATTGCTTCTCGATCAATATCGCTTACTTTCTTATCTTCAATGTCTTCGGCTTCACGAACCGTAGAAATATAGTCAACTTTAAACGGCAACACATTTTTATCGGCAATAGCATCAACTATTGTGTAGGTATGAAGTTTATCTCCAAAAGCTTGTTGCGTAGTTTTAAAATCAGGACGGCCTCCAGATGAAGAGTTGATAGCAAATATTGGTGTACCGGTAAATCCAAATAAATGATAGTTCTTAAATGCCTTGGTTATAGCTGCGTGCATGTCGCCAAATTGAGAACGATGACACTCGTCAAAAACCAGCACCACATGACCTTCAAAAATGGCGTGCCCGTCGTTTCGAGCGGTAAACCTGTCTAGTTTCTGGATTGTGGTGACGATGATCCGTGCATTTGGATCACTTAATTGCTTTGTTAAGATGGCAGTACTTGTGTTGCTGTTGGCCGCCCCTTTCTCAAATTTGTCGTACTCCCGCATGGTTTGATAATCCAAATCCTTGCGATCAACAACAAAAACCACTTTTTCAATATCAACTAGTTTGCTTACTAACTGAGCAGTTTTGAAGCTAGTAAGAGTTTTCCCTGATCCAGTGGTATGCCAGATATACCCACCTGCCTCAACTGTTCCCATTTTTTTATAATTGGTGCTGACTTCGATTCTGTTTAATATTCTCTCGGTAGCAACAATCTGGTATGGGCGCATCACAAGTAACAACTTGTCAGTGGTAAATACACAATAGCGAGTAAGAATATTTAGAATGGTGTGCTTAGCAAAAAATGTTTTAGCAAAGTCCACCAAATCAGTAATTGGTCTATTGGTCGCATCTGCCCACCAACTCGTGAATTCGAAACTGTTACTAGTTCGTTTGCCCGCCTTGACAGAACCCTCACTGGAATCTTTTACATGTTGGGCTCGGGTAGTATTGCTATAGTACTTGGTATGAGTACCGTTTGAGATGATAAATATCTGCACATACTCAAAGAGACCAGATGAAGCCCAAAAACTCTCGCGGTTATATCGATTGATCTGATTGAAAGCCTCTTGAATGGCCACTCCACGGCGTTTTAGCTCAATATGGACTAAGGGAAGTCCGTTAACCAAGACAGTGACATCGTAGCGATTGGCACGCTGGCCGTCCTCAGTTGCATACTGGTTTATAACTTGTAGGTTGTTATAGTGAATATTATCTTTTTTGATTAGATAAATATTCTTAATTGATCCGTCATCCCGAGTAAGATTTTTGATGTAGTCTTCTTGAATCGTGACTGTTTTTTCGACAATGCTTTGATTGGGATTGGCTAAAGTGCTAACGAAAAATTTATCCCATTCGTTATCAGTAAAGGTATAGTTATTGAGCTTCTCTATCTGTCGTCTTAAATTAGTAATTAAATCTTGCTCTGATTTTATTGAAATATATTCATAAGCCTGAGATTTAAGCTGTTTGATAAATGCCTGTTCTAGATCAGATTCACTCTGATAACCCGCATCTCGCACCACAGAGACATCGGGGAAATATTGTAGAACCACAGTACTTTGTGGACCCTGCGATACTATGTCGTATCGTATAGATTTATTGTTCATATTCTTTAAAAGTTAGCAACTTATCTCGATAATATTCATACTGTTGTCGTCTGGCGTTGAGTTCTGCTTCTAGCTCTGCTTCTAGCTCTGTAAAGCTATTAAGAATTTTGACAATTTCTTCTTGAACTGCAAGAGGAGGAATGGGGATTGTCATTTTTGCAAAACGCTTTTTTGAGACATTAAATCTTGTTACTCCGCTGGCAGTTTTTGCAATCTGCTTCCTCATCTGTTCATCCCTAAACAAATATTTAAAAAACTCGGGCAATAACAAATTTTTGTCATTCAGGCGAAAGCCGAAAGAGAAACTATTTAGATACAACGGCTCATCAATTTTCTTTGTTAAAACAGAGGACATTCCACACTCGTCCGGTGTTTCTGATGAGCCAGTAAATAACACATCACCGTATTCGATCCTGTTTTGGTTTTCGTCCTTACCTACTTTTACAAAGACATTGATGTCGGTATTGACTGCGATGTTTGAAAATATATTCATATAGGTAACAAATTTTGCGTTACCATTGCTGAAGTCATCTTTACTTTTTCCTGATAATCCACCATAAAATACACCCAATTCTCCCAGTGTTTTAAACTTAACACCGTTAGGACAAAGTTCAATAATTAGTTTTTCGATTTTGTTTATTTGTTTGGTCATAGCTAAATTTTTATATTCAATTTACTCATTCTTTTTCTTAGTGCAGCTTCACCGCCTTCAAGAATAATAACTATGTCATCCTGAATCTGCTTGTCTTCAATTCCACCATTGTGATATTTGATAGTATTTCTTTCGTTTTCCGCAACTATCACGTTCTCAGAGTCAGTTAGCAGAAGTAAATTCGGACTATGCGTTGCTACTATCACTTGACGTTTATCCTTTTGATCTATTAGAAGTTTCTTCAAGTCGTTTGAAATTCCAGAAACATCAATATCATTTTCTGGCTGGTCAATAATTATCGGGTATCCACTTTTAGACAGATTGAAGATGAGATCCAACAGCGCCATCGCTTTCTGTCCACCTGTCATGTTTTCAAAATCTACCAACCCCTCTCTATTTTTATATTTAACGGATTTTGTAAAATCGATGTCGTATCTGCAGTTTAATAAAGTAACTAATGCGTTTTCCTTATCACCCCCTATGGTCTTTAATTTTGCTGTATCAGCATCAACAATAATATCTTTAATAATTTCAATCAGCTCAATAGTATTAAAATCTCTGTTGTCAGTGATAAATTTTTTGAATCGATCGCCAGATCGTCCATCAATGTACACATCAAAAAATCTAGTTTTGTATGAACTAACGTCATAGCTAACCTTAAAATCAAATGTTATGAATGTAAAATTATTAAAAGCATCTTTGAGCGTTTGAACTATTCCTTCTATTTTGCCTTTAAAAGACAAGTATAATTCGGCAACTTCACCAATTAATTCCACTTTTTTATCGATAGATTCTTGGACAAATTTATTGAGTCTTTCTATCTCCTTTTTTTCGCTATCAAGCTTACTGATTTCCTTTAGGATTTTTTCTATAGTCTTGTTTTGTTTCAGTTTCTCATTTATTGGTTCAAGGTTTTTTTCAGATTTATTTTTTATTTCTTTCTTGGCTTTAATCTTATTTGTCAAATCGTCCAGCAAGTTGCCTAGATACGCTTTAATCTCATTGCTAGAGAGCTTCTCTATGTGTTTTTCTATTAACTTTAATGTTGTTTCGGACAAGCCAAATAATGCTTCATCGTCAACTGTTATAAAATTTACATCTTTATCACTATTGATATTCGTAATAATTTTAAAATCTTGCTCTAATAACTTAATCTCGCCACTAAGCGACTCTATTTCCGACGAATACTTTGTTTGATTTTGAATATCTTTATCGGTTATATTAATCTTTCCAAGCTTATTGATTTCTTCCTGCTTGGTTTTTATCGCCTTATCCTTATCTTCCGCTTTTCCAAGCGTTTTCAACTGATTAGTAGTATCTACAATCTGCCTATACAAGCTAAGAGTATCTTTTACTTTTGCACTAATTTTTAGTTCTATCGAATTAATGGCTTCATTTTTGCTTGTATCGGCATTTTTAAATAAGTCATTGTTGAACAAGCGTGCCTTGAGCATTTCATCTCGCTCATCATATTTTTCGCCGTCCTCGTAGGTGATGGCAGACAGATAGTTTTGTGGTATGTACTCAACGAATTTATTATCCAATGAACTGTCGCACCAATGAATTTTAAATTCTTTTAGTTTTTTTATTTCTTTAATTCTTTCTTTTAATACATCAAAAACAATATGTTTAAGCAAAACAGACTTTCCGGCTCCTCGCATGCCAATAACAGAGTTAATATCCTTGTTGAAATAGATTGTATAAATTTCGCCGTCTTGCTTGTATTCCACTCTATCGATAAATAGTTCCGGAGATGAACTCTTATTTTCAGCAGGATTTCTTTTTTGTATCAAAATCCTGTTTTCATAATCCACCACCACTTGTCGCAAAGTCTCAAAGCAAGAATCTCCTTTGACCCTTGATTATCGTTCACCAATTTTATCAACCTTAT
>CAYZXG010000085.1:0-1935 GCA_964482365.1 uncultured Candidatus Saccharibacteria bacterium
AACAAAAGAAACATTAGAGAAGATACCGAGGGCTTTTAGCCCTCGGAGCTTCATTAAATCCTTTCATGTTAATTGCACGAAATACTTTTTAATGTTGATGTTTTGATATCTACAGCGGTATCAGCAGCTTCTCTACATGGGGTTGTGACATTACTGTTTGCATCAAAAATACAGTAGTAAAATTGAGAATCACCGGTGCTATTTTTTAGTGTTACCCTGACCATCTGTTCGGGGTTTCCATTTGCCGCTTGCGCGTTAGCTATATTGTGAGCAGCGTCACGAATCCAATTATCCCAATCATATTTCCACCCTGTGCACGGAGGAGTCGGCCATTTTTCAAGTTGGTCAGGGAGTAGAAATCCGCTCGGAGGATCCCAATACACGGTTAAAGCTTCGGGTGGGCGATCGTACGGATAAATGCCATACTTTAGGTAGTATCGTTTGGCAGCCAGTGAGATTTCTTCAAAATCGCTTATCACTTTTCCATAATGTGCGTTGTTAATCGAACTGTTATAAGACGCAATACCGATGCTTGCAAGAATGCCAATGATTACAACAACAACTAGAAGTTCGATGAGGGTGAATCCATTGTGGTTTTTTGCGGTGTGCATATGTTAAGCGTATCACACCGGTTACCAATCCTGGCCGTTAAGATCAATAGGCTCGCTGCTGCAGTTCTTCTTGTTGCGTCACAAAATCGAGTCCATTTTTGTTGACTGTTTTCCAGGTCGAGCAAATAGCCTTACCCAGAAATATTCTAAACTATATTTAAAATCGATTCTTTTCCAAAATGACAAGATAATTATCCATAAGATAATATTAAACCCTCCGAAGAGAAGGCTACCATTAATTGTCTGATTCCAGTTCGGATCAATTTCAAAAAACACTATGCGCATTAATTCAGAGGTTGTTGTTTCTAGCATGTAGATAGTCAGGCTTATTCGGCTAAACCAGGTGATGACCCCCAGGTTTTTTTTGAAATTTTTTCTGGGTTCAAAAATCAAAATCGATGAAATAAGGAGAAGAATAAGTACACCGAGTTCAAAATTTGTTTTAAAATACCAAAAATAATCGGGTGTTGAGATTGTTTTATCAAACTGCATCATTCCGCCAATTCCATAGACAATAAATAAAAACCCAAGAGGAAGCATAAGTTTTTTCAATAGGTTGGTATGGTTGTTAAAAAGCATCATCCCGATTAGAACGCCAAAAATCCCATACGCCACGTAAGGGAAAAGTGGGTAGGGATTTGCAATGGTAAAACTATAAAAGGTGGCTAAAACGTGGTTATTGGTTTCCATTGCTTGTGTAAAGAATGGATAGATCGAAACACGTATAAACGAACATAACATAATACCTATCCCCGATAATGTAAGTATGGTGTAGTTGCGTTTTGTTTTTTTAATGCCATCGTTTTTGTGGAGAACATACAGCACAAAAGATACAAGTATAAGATTTAACGCGATAGTTGAAAGCGATGAACCTTCGAAAAACTTTGTAATATGGGGGAATGTAAGGTGCATGTTTCGTAGCGTAGATGCAATTGCTGTCATGTCGGGTTGATTGTTAACAAAATCAGTATTCCATCTGCCCAGTAGTATGTTTAGGATATAGTGCAAAACAAGATATACACTACCGGCAATAAGTGAGTATGTGAGTAGCATTTTTTGAGAAAAGACCGTTATTCTGTTAAGAAACATAATTGTCATAACAACAGTTGAATAGATGATAAAAATTCCACCCCACAAAGCCATAAAACTCATAAGAACCACAACAATAGGAGGATTATCAAAATCAATTTTATCAATATTGGCAAAGTTGTAGATTGAAGAGTGAAACAAAATGATAAACATCAGCGCGATACCGCGTAACAGATCGAGTGATTCAAATCGTTTTATTGTTGGTTTCATAGACGTCATCAATGTCAAAGTTGCG
>CAYZXG010000085.1:2035-4746 GCA_964482365.1 uncultured Candidatus Saccharibacteria bacterium
TGATTCAAATCGTTTTATTGTTGGTTTCATAGACGTCATCAATGTCAAAGTTGCGTTGAATCCGAATGAGCTTATTCGAATTTTTGTTAAACTTTATCTTTTCAAATACTATCGATATTTTTGGAGCATTGCAACCATAATCGGTAAATACGTTAGAAAGATTGTTGATAATTACACGTGTGTCAAAGGTATAGGTAGGTATTTCAGGGTTCAATTGGATGCGGAGTAACACATCGTCTGGTGAATTTTGAATAACCTGAAACTCATCAACATCATCCGAAGTGGTAATAACTGCTCGACTAATGTAGTCCGGAAAAATATATTGCCACTCGTTTGAATCCAAGCGTTTCGACCAAAACACATCATCTGCACGTCCTTGAATCCTTTGTATAACTCTAAAAGCTGATCCGCACGAACACTTGTGAGGACTAATAGTAATAATGTCGTTTAATTCATATCGAATAATTGGTTGTGATTTTTTATGAAGATCGGTAACCAGAAGTTTTTGGCATGGAGAACCGATGGGCGTTTGAGTTCCATCACTGTTTAGCGTTTCAACTAAGACTAAATCCTCGTTAATGTGAAGGCTACCGTGGCTACATGAAACCGCAATAGGCCCTTCGGTACATTTATAAATTTGGTCAACTCGGCACCCAAAAATCTTTTCAATATATTGTTCAACATCCGGGTGAAGGACCTCCGCGTACGAAACTACTTTTTTGGGGTAAATAGTAAGACGTTTGTTTTCAATTTCTTTGGCGATAATTTTAAGCATAGATGCTGGGGCAGAGATAATATTTGGGTTAATCGCTGTTAGTTGTTGATTAATTTTCTCAATTGACTGCAACTGACTGACATAGGTCAGTTTGTTTCCAAGCATATTAAGGTTAAATGCGGGTGTACTTACGCGCAAAATGAACGCGAGGTTAATTTTTTCATATTTTGGAAAATTGAATCGGGCAAAAAGTGCAGCTTTTAAATATGACTCCTCAGCGCGCGTTACGATCTCAACACCTTTGTTGCCGCTTGTTCCCGATGACATGCCGATATTCATCCCATGTAATCGCTGCGTAAAATCTCGTGTTTTTTCAACATCAAGACAAAAGTCAAGAATCTCATTTTTTGAAAGTCCAACAGTGTTGTAATCGCCAATATTATCCATCATCAACTTTTTATTGATTGTCGGAAGTGAATGAAAGTTTGTTGTGTGGGCTTTACTGTAGAAATTTTTGAAAAACTCGGAATTGCCTACGGCATACGCAACGATGTTTTGTGCTTTTTGTTGTTGGTATTTTTTTATCTGTTGCGAGGAAAAGTACTTGAATCGAAATTTACACGCAAGATAAAACACGACAAAGTTTTTTGTTTCGAGATCAGTGAATTTATCCAAGAATGTTGACACTAGTCCCAGTTTAATTGCATTAATCGATCTGGGCAAGAAGCACAACGTAGTTTTTCCCACAACGCGGGAAAGATTTTTATTCTGGTTTTCTGTATATAAAACGGCTGTTTTCCTCTATACAGAAAGATACTAAACATCGAATGTTTAGTAGTTAATTGATATTCTGCTTATGGCGCTTTTCGGTTACCCACTGATACGAGGAATTAGGAACAAATAACCAAAACTAGAAAACAATAACATTAGAAAAAGAATTTTCCGTCAAAACCTTGAAAAAGGGTTATAATAATTTTATGAAACTTGGTATCATTTTACAGTCAAATAAACCCGAGCACACATGGAATACATTCCGCCTCGGAATCACCGCGCTTAAAGCCAATCATCAAGTGGAGATTTTTCTGATGAGTGAGGGTTCGGAATTAGACACTATTCCAGACAGCAAAGATTTTGATGTTTCGGTAAAAGTGGCGGAATTCAAAGAGTTGAAAGGTGAAATCTATGCTTGTGGCTCTTGTCTCAAAGTGCGTGGCAAGGAAGAAAGCAAAATTTGTCCCGTTTCCACGATGTCCGATTTATTAAAAATGGTTGAGAAGTCGGACAAGGTTTTAGTGTTTGGCTAACTTAATAAATATGAAAAAAATTATTTTCACAATTCTTGCGGCAGTCATAGTCGGCTCATTCGCTGGTGTCGCAAACGCGCAGATGATGGGCGGATTTTCCAATTCCTCGGCGGATTGGGACGCGGTTGTTGAACACACGCTCCGCGAAGAACAAGAAGGCAAAGAAGTTTGGAATAAACTCCAAACAAACGAGCTTGCTTGCGAGAATTTGAGTGATGAACAATTCGGAGTTCTCGGGGAATACTTTATGAGCCAAATGGCCGGAGATTCGCACGCCGCCATGAATGCGATGATGATACAGACGCACGGCGAGGAAGGTGAGGAACAAATCCATATTGTTATGGGCAAACGGCTCTCCGGTTGCGACACATCGGCGGCCTTCCCCGCCGGAAGCGGTGGCTGGATGCCGATGATGAATATGATGTGGGGAGGGTGGTCGTCTCCCTTTGGTGGTAATAATTCAACAAACAATATGATGAACTTTGGATTTGGGCCTTTCGGCGGTTTTGGCTGGATTTTTATGGTTCTCTGGTGGGTCTTGATAATCGCCGGTATCGTCGCGTTTATCAAATGGCTCACGAGTCAATCTCGTGGCACTCATAATCACGAAAAATCCGCGCTTGAGGTTTTGAAAGAACGATACGCCAAGGGCGAGATAGACAAGAAGGAATTTGAGGAGAAGAAAAAGGATT
>CAYZXG010000086.1:0-3339 GCA_964482365.1 uncultured Candidatus Saccharibacteria bacterium
GCTTTACGCTTTACGCTTTACGCTTTACGCTTTACGCTTTACGCTTTACGCTTTATTAGCCCGCGGTTCTAGAGTTTGCTTCTTCAAACGATAATTCTTCAAGTTCTTTTGTGGTGTACGTTCGTGACTTAAGCTTGTCGATAAATAATATGCCGTTAAGATGGTCCATCTCGTGTTGCAAAAGCCTGGCGTAAAAATCGGAGGCGGTAACGCTAAATTCTTCACCGCTTAAGTTGTAAGCACTACAGGTTACTGATTGGAATCTCTCGACATGCCCCCATATGTTTGGGATGCTTAAGCAACCTTCCCAGTCGATTATGGTCTCGCTTGAATGTGTTGTGAGCGTGGGGTTGATAAAATATTGTTTCAAATATTGCCCGTCGGTAATTTCAAGGTTTATCACAAATATACGGCGAACAACATCAATCTGATGCGCTGAAAGTCCCGCGCCTGGAATTACTGACGTTTCAAGTGTTTCCATAAGGTCTATTGCAAGAGATCGGTCTGATCCGTTAAGGTTAGTTGGATCTGCGATCTCTTTTGCAATCATCCGAAGCGTGTCATGCGGGTATGTAATTATCGGTTTGATCATAACGCATATTATACATTTTTTGTTTTGATTCATCCGTCCTGCGGGTGTATACTTTTGGCATCCTCTAAAACGAGGCATGATAACCGGGTTTTTGTCAAGAAGCGCAGCTACCGTGTCTTGTTCAAACTTATTAAACGATAAGCACCTTTCTTCTTTTCTTATGTGTCTATCTTTGTTGGTTATTTATTTCGGTGTGATTTGAGAACCTTAACAATAAGGAGTACAAACAAGTATTCCGCTAGAGAAAGGGAGCTATGACGAAAAAGAAAATGTTGTACGATAAACCGATTAATAGGGTTTTTGAGTGGATCTGCAGGCGGAAAAACATGCATCGTCCTCATGGAGACTCTAAACATCAGCAAAAACAGCGTAGGAGGAATACATGAAAAATTTTGGGGTTACACGGATTGCAATCACCCATGCCACAGTTGCGAAAGTTCGCACAGACGTGTTGTCGACCATAAAGCTATGGGTCTGGTATAATATGTTTTGAATATCGCACATACACTTTTTAGTTTTTCTGTAGGAGGGAAGATGACCAATAATGTGATGGCTTTAGGAATGGCATTCTTATATACCGTGGTCATGACCATCATGCTGGGTTCGCTCGGCATTTTGACCCCAGGACTGTGGGGATCGGGCGTACTGGGTTGGTACGCGGTCTTTGTATTATCTGGGTTGATCGTCATGACGGTTTTGACACTGGGGTTCCCGCGAATCTTTGGAAAAAATGGCCCCCGAATGGTTACCGAGAATCCGGAGTTGCGGTTTGTTCGTCGATTTCCTGTGACGGCTGGGTTGGGTCTCATTTCCGTAACCCTTTTCGTTCAGTGGATCGGGGTCTGTCTAGGCCAGAATGCTTACAACCAGGGGGTTACCTGGCATGGCTGGTCGTGGCCATTCGCTGGATTCTTGGTCGTGCTTCTGATCATGCACGGCTTTGCTTTCACGTATGTGTTCGTCGACTCGTCGATGACGCAGGGTCCAGTGAGTTTACAGGGAGGTCAAGATGTTCACTAATGACCAACGTAGACTTATTGTGCAGTTGTATCTATTGGTTGCAATTCTGTCTGTTCTCGCCGTTTTTCTAACCGTGTCGCTTCTGGATGTAGGGATGTCGACACTTCTTACAGGTTCTTTAGTGATTGTCCTTCCGGCAATGATTGTTATTGCGAGAAATTTCGCAGTCATAAGCCAGGCCAATCGACTGGGTGTGCTTTTTGCACTGGTGTTGATGGGATTCCAGTTTGCTGGATTTCTTGTTGGCAGCACGGTGTATTCGGTCGGACGAGTTCTTCCGGGACCGGAGATTTTTACGGGGCAGCTAGTTTTTTTAGTCGTTGCATACGCAATAGTGTATGTGGTTCTTTGTAACAGACATTTTATGCTGATGTCTGACATGAAATCTAAAAGTTCAGGCGAAAGTCCGAAAGGAGACCAAGATGGCAACGCAGCAGGGTCAACAGTTGCACATTCAGACTGATTCGAGTTTGGGGACAGCAAGTTGGGCGACGGTGCTTCGATTTATTGAGGCACGTCAGCGGTGGGTTGCAATGCAGGTCGAGGCTGCTCGCGCAAAAGGGGCAAATCGTCCTGCTCAATCGCAGAAATAGACTATAAGGACAAAAGCGTTGGGGAAAGGGAGAAATCCCGCCCCAGCGCTTTTTATTGTCTATATGAGTACAATCGTTCGATTTGGGCTGATGAAAACGCTTCACCGTAAATGCTTACGCGTGTGATTTTACCTTTAAATGAACGGACAATGCCTTCGTGTGTTGTTCCTATAAGAACGGTTTGTGTGTCATCTGATCCGGCCAGGCTCGTAAAGTCAGACCATGTTTGTTCTCCCGCTTGTACTCCATTAATAAAATAGGTGTGTGAGCCACCAGATGGTCCAGTTTTTGCAACGACAGCAACGTGATTCCACATATTTAGTTTAATAAATGGACCAGAGGTAGCGCTGACACTTCCAAAAAAAGGAGTTGGCTGACCTTGTTTGCTTGTTGAAAAGTGTAAACGGCAATCGGTTCCGCTTGGTTGGTAGGTGTACAAAGAATATGAACGGGGATTATTCCCTTTTGCCACAATGCCAGCAAAATGGTTTCCTGGATAAACACATATTACGGGTTTGATCCAGGCTGAAACTGTTACGTTTTTAGTTACGCGAAGAGAACTACTGTCTGGACTTTCAAGATAATCTCCTGAACCATCAAAAACAAGTGAAGCACTATTTTCGGAGGGAACGTCGGTTGTGTCCCAGCTTGTATTTCCTACTAAGGTTAGACTGTTTCCTCCTCCACTTACGTCTGTGATCGTTGTTCCGGCCCCTTCGGTTGCAAGCCATTTTGCGCGTGTTTCTATTCCTGCGAGTTGGTTTATTTCGTGTTCAATATTTAGCCCTCGTGCAATGATTGCTTTGTCAGTATTACCTGAAAAGCTTGCTACACCAATTCCCGCGAGTATTCCAATAATGACAATAACGACTAGTAGTTCGATTAAGGTGAAGCCAATCTTATGTATCATAAGTAGTATAAATGTATCATTGCGTTCATTTTATTCCCAATTTTGGTCGGCGTGGTGACCACCAAGACTAGGACTGCATTTGAAAACCGGAATGTTGATGATGATGTCGTCAGGGGTAAAATCGCTCAAAGATATTAGCCTGTAGTGTCGCTTCTGCTAGTCAAGACCCTAAACAAAAATGGGTTTCCCCAGGGGTCGGTAAGTGGGATATCAATCGTAACAAA
>CAYZXG010000086.1:3439-4669 GCA_964482365.1 uncultured Candidatus Saccharibacteria bacterium
TAAACAAAAATGGGTTTCCCCAGGGGTCGGTAAGTGGGATATCAATCGTAACAAAGCCTTCGGTTGCTGTGTTTAGTCGGTCAAGCGTTTGTTTATATTGTGTCCAACAGGTATCTGTTTTTGCAATATCCATTACGGGCCCCTTATTTCTACAGATGCATTCAGAACAGTAACTGCCAGATATTTCTTTAAAGGTTTTGTTAGTAACTAACCGTGCAGCTTTTATAAGATCTACAAACTCGCTCATGTGGGAACGGGCAGTACCGTACTGAGAACGTTTTAAAGAACCACTAAACGATGCAATGCCAATCCCGGCGAGTAGTCCAATAATAACGATAACAACTAATAGTTCGATTAACGTAAATCCACGAAGTTTCATGACAGTATATTATTTGTATCATTTTTAGACAGCTGAGGTAAGTCAAAGTGTCTGTAGAACAGAGTCCTCTTTAAGCGAAGTAGAAATGTCCTGTTTTTGGGATATCTGGTACATCCAAGTGGGGTAACTCCGTAATGGGCTGATAGTGTTGTATGATTATTGGTATAATTTTGGTATGTCAAAAAAAGTATCCCCACCAGTACAACAGGTATTTGATGCGTTTATTCCCGAATATACACAGATTCCGCTAGAAGTATTTACTAAGCCGTTTGAAGTGTTGGTATCAACCATGTTGTCAGCTAGAACACGTGACGAAGTTACAAAAAAAGTGTGTGAACAAAAGTTGTTCAAAAAAGCCAAAACGCCAGAGCAGATAGTAAAACTATCTGCAAGAGAACTTGAAAACCTTGTATATCCGGTGAGTTTTTATCGTAACAAATCGAAAGCGCTCAAAAAATTAGCACAATCAATCAATGACGATTTTCATGGAAAGGTCCCACAAACGCGCGAGGAGTTGATAACATTACCTGGCGTGGGGAATAAAACGGCTAGTTTGGTTTTGGCGCGGGCATTTGGAGTGCCAGCCATTGCAGTTGATACTCATGTAAATCGAATTTCAAACATGCTTGGGTGGGTTAATGAAACTGATCCTGACAAGGTTTCGGCGCTTCTGCAGGAAATTGTTCCTAAAAACCAGTGGATTGATGTGAATAAGTATTTTGTGAGTGTGGGACAAAAATATAGGAGTAAGAAGCAACTGAAGGAATTTTTTAAGAGTAAAGCGTTATTATAACGAAGGCTCGTGCGTTTTGTTTTGTAGTTGGATTTTTAACGCATCGATATTGCCTTGG
>CAYZXG010000087.1:0-4667 GCA_964482365.1 uncultured Candidatus Saccharibacteria bacterium
AATTTGAATAACCCTTATTGAGCCGTCATCTTGTATTTTCCCTTGATCAAAAGATCTGATTGTTGCTACGTCATCCATTGCTTCAAGTTGCACTTCAAAGACAATATTTCCAGTAAAACCTTCTATTTTCTTATCTTCCCACGAATGGTGTACGGCGCCCTCTGATAAATCAATTAACTCATATTTTTTTGTTTCATAAAGATTTACATACTGCCATGGATTGATTTTTCTGATAAATTCAGAAGCTTTTTTCCGCGCCTTATTTAATGAAATTTTTGACGATTGAACGCCCATGCTTAACTCCTTCATTTTAGTATCAATCTCCAAGCAAGCTTTTTTATAATCTCCAATATTAACTTCATTTTTTACACCGAGTGAAATATGCCCAGGCTCCAAAAAATACCAAGACTCAGGCTTTGCTTTCCAAAAGGGGTCGTTTACACCTGGCTTTATATGAAGTTGAAAAGAGTTTCCGAGAGCCTGATTTATTTTTATAAGTAAATTTATATTTGGAACAAGTTTGCGAACGGGAATTGTTCCATTAGTCTGATAATTATTGACAAAATTAAAAAAACTTGGGTCACTCGAATCAAGAATATCAATTGAAAGTAGCGATGCACTTGAAAGCTCATAGCTTTGACCAATTTTTTTTGTTGCTAAATCTTCGTAATTATTCCAACCCTTTAAATTTGCAATATAATTTCCTCCCCAAGTGGGTTGTGGGACTAGTTTTGGGATTATTAGATAAGGTCGTGACATTATTTATGATTTGTTAGTAATGAATTTATTAACTTATTATACAAGTTGTTATAATAAGCGGTAATGTCTATAATGAAATAAAGATATGAATAATAAGCGCGGTGAAATATCCACCCTAATGATTGTCGGAATTATATTAGTTATTGTGGCGGCCACCCTTCTTACTACCACTCTTAATCAAAGTAGACAAACCACCCAAACCAAGGCTTCTGCCGGCACATCTTGCGACTTTGATTCTGGAAAAACTGTTCCGTTGGGCCAAACAGAGACAAACGCAGCAAACGCAGATGTTAGATGGCCGATTTTACAACACCCACACGAGTATGATGTTTTTGGTTCAAACTACTTCAAACTTGTCCCAAATAATGACCAAACTATTTTAAATCTAACAAAAACCGATAATGGAGACAAAGACATAGACCCGAAAATAAAAGGGTTTATGGGATCGATGGTGGGGTATAAACCAAGCGCCGTTTCTGCTTTTGATATGAAATACGATTCAGCACCACAAGAAAATGACACTGACATAAAAGGTCAAGCCCCAGTTTTACAAATACCAATAAATCCAGGTGCATTTGTAAATGTTCCAAAAACCGAATACAGCATCGGGGGAAATTATGAAGCGATGGTTGTTTTTGCAGCAGAGGATAGGGTGACAATTCATATTGGAAGACATGAATACATTACGTCCTCTAAACAATGTGGATCGGGGAAATGTAGTGGGGGCTACTGGATTTATGTAAAAGACATTTGTGTTGACAAACAGATATTAAATGCTTACCGTGGCGTTGAGGCTGTGCAAAAATCTGCTGGTTCAGATCTAAATCCAATTCAACTGCCGATGGTTTCAGCGGGTCAGCCGCTCGGAGTCGCCAAAGGAAACAGCGTCACGATCGGAGTTAGAGACGATGGGCCATTTATTTCCACATCAAAGCCATTTTACTGGGAGGGGTACGAAAATGGAACGCCACCCGATGGGAGTGGAGAGCGGGGCGATCAGGGTGGTCAACAAGGACAAACTACTTGTATGGAAGTTGAAAAAGTTCATATTGATACGAACAACAACAAGCCCCAAACGGTTAAAATTACTAGAAAGACAACCCCAAATATTAGCGGTTGGGTGAAGTTTGGATATTACAATGGGGTAGAGTATAAACGCGTTGAAGGAGCGTCTCCACTCCCTCAAGGAGCAGTAAACAGCACTCCAGACGAAATGGGGTTTGCTAATTTTCCAGGTGATGTTAGTTTTGGTAATTATGATTTGAGCTCAGGAAAATCAGTGTCGCTAAAGGTTGATTCTATGACAACCCAAGTAGATGGGTCAGAATGTCGTACTTACTATTACAACTGCACAAAAGATGCCTGTACCTCTGGGGATTCGAAAGAGGTAAATACCCCAACCTCAACACCATCACCATCACCATCATCTCAACCTCCGGCCAGCCAAGGGGCAACAACAACGCCAACACCGACTCCAACATCCAACGGAACGCTAACTAGTGGAGGAGTAGTAGAAACGTCTTCAGCAGAAACAATCACTGTAACGAGCGACACGATCATTGAGAGTAACTGTTACAGTGTTCCAGAGCTCGGAACTGTGCAATTTTGTTCCCAAGATGTGTAATTAAACAAAAATATGAAAATAAACAAAAAAATACATAAATATTTACTCATCGTCCTCGCGATGTTTTTCTCATATGGTTTTGTGAGCCAGATCAGTCCACAAATATTTCTCGCAAACACACCACAAATAAACCCGAAACTTATCGAGACACTTAAAGACTCTCCTATCTCGATTATTGCCTATTTAGGCGGCGTTCCAAAAGGGGCCACGGTAAGAGATTATGTTAAAACTGCTCAAATTCCAAGGGCCAATCCACCAAAAGGCCTTGAGTTTTTACCTATCGCAAAAGGAGTTTATGCGGCTGGCGACTCTGTAGAGAATAAAACATATGTAAAGATTGAAAAAGGGACTAGGTTGACGGTCCGCACAGTGAAATTAGACAACGGCCAAATTGTAAAAGTTTATGTTCCGGTAGAGTAATGAAGTTATAATTTTGATAGAATTAAAATATGTATTTTGGACCATTCTTTTTCGACACAAAAGAAATTTTTCTAATCTTGGCGACGTTGCTTTTGGGACTAGCTTTGGTGTTTGAGTGGGAAATCTGGTGGTTTGATAAACAAATATTACTCACTATTATTATATTAATGTTGATCACAAAAGGGCTTCTCCCTGCGATCCACAATGAGGCATTTTTTATTCTAGCTCTTGTAACAATATTTTTAACATTATACCTACCTGTATTTTCAGTAATAGTTTTTTATTTGGTGTCTTTCTTGTTTTTTCGCGTACTACGAATAGTCTAAATGAGATTTTTGATGGTGTATAATCTTAAATAGCATGAAGTCAAAGATAATCATATACGCCAGGGCTCTTCGCGTAAATCAGTGGATAAAAAACCTCATCATTTTTGCTGCAATTCTTTTTTCTGGAAAACTTTTTATACCAGAACTACTTTCAAACGCCATCTATGCATTCTTTATATTCTGCCTTCTCTCTTCAGCTTCATACGTCTTAAACGATATTGTTGATTATCAGTATGATCGAAAGCACCCAGTTAAAAAAAGAAGGCCAATCGCATCGGGCCAGATATCAATTCCTCAGGCTACATTTATTGTTTTCGTCATGGTGATAGTGTCTTTGATGTTGTCGTTATTTTTTTCAATCTCTTTATTCCTTATTTCAATCACATTCTTACTAATCCATGTACTTTATTCTCTATACTTAAAAAGATTCCCAGTCATAGACATCTTTACCATCTCACTCTCATTTGTTATTAGGACATTAGCGGGAGTCGTTGTTACTAGCTACCACGTTCCAGTTTGGCTTCTTATGACAATATTTTTCATCTCTTTGTTTATGGCGTCTGTGAAAAGGCACGCGGAATTGGTGACACACGGCAAAGATACAAGAGAGTCATTGTTCCGTTATAAAAATCACTTATTATATTTTTTATCAACAACTTTTGCGACTCTAACCATCGTTTCATATGCTCTTTATACCTATACGCTTTATATTGACCCATCACAAAAACAGATCTATAGTGGTACAACGGTTTGCGAACAAATATATACAAATGAAAAAGACATCGACGACTGCCAAGAACAAAATATTTTTCAGATGTTCTCAGGCGTTCCAACTCTTGAAGCAAGAAAACTTATGATGCTCACTATTCCTTTTGTGGTTTATGGAATTGCTCGTTACGCTCAATTGTTGTATGAAAAAGAAGAGGGCGAAAGACCGGAGAAAATCATTACGACTGATAAACCACTTCTTATCACCTTACTCCTTTGCGGTCTTATGATCGTGCTTTTGATTTATGTCTTCTGATGCGTTATGGTGCGGTACAAGTCAGGTATCCTGGCCAGTTCATACTTACTGGTAGACCAGGCGGAAAAAAATTAGTATTATCTCTGTTGTAATATGTCGGATTTATACAGTCGTCTCCATTCACCTTAATGCTCATTATATATAAATTAACATCGCCATCACCAATACCTAAATTGGCCGGAGCAACATCATTAATGTAATCAATTTTTATAACATCTCCTGACGTAACCTTGGCGGATACATTGTAGGGCAGATAATCATCTGGACTTGGCTCTCTATTGACAGTGTCTATATTCCCAGTGATAGCGCTTAGTTTTTTAACAAAAGTTCCATTTACCATTACGTTTGCGTCAACATAAACGAACTCATTCGTTTCGGTTATTTTCCCAATAGAACCAGCAGCGTCAATTACAATCTCATCACTTCTACCAATTCCTGGAATTCGTAGGATGTCTCCGCCGATCATTGTCACAAGTAGTATTGATCCAAATGTGAAAATAAGACCGACTATAGC
>CAYZXG010000088.1:0-4651 GCA_964482365.1 uncultured Candidatus Saccharibacteria bacterium
GGGTGAAAATGTATCCCACGTAGCAGTTAGTAAGGAGATTGCGGGCGCATGTGAATTGTTTTCGAGCATTCGTTTGGTAACTATATAGGTAAAGGGGATGATAACGATTGATGCTGTTGCAGAAAGTAGTCTTCCACTAATCATGTAGTGCGAAAACTCCATGAGGTTGGTTTGAGTAATTGCGCCCATGAGTAGATTGTAAAAGTAGATGAGATATATAGGTCCGGCGCCGTATGCCCAAAACAACGGGTTTAAATTGCCTTTTGTGATTGAGAGATTGCTAACCGCCGATATTATGTTTCGTTCGTCTGGGTGAAAAAAATAACCTTCGCCCCAATCAATTCCATACAAACGTAAAAATGAACCGACGCCAATAAGGATTATTAACGGCAAAAGTTTTCTATATTTCTTCATTGGTGAGTATCGTCATCATACATAAATTGAAAACATTTTTGCGCCGTACATCCAATTGTACTATAATAACAACGCTTTACGGGAAGCGACCGGCCGATGGTTTTACTCATTGAGTCAAGCCATAGGAAAGTCCAGACTCCACAGGGCAAAGGAATGGAACGTAAGTTCCGATATGACGTAGGTAAATACGAGAGTGTTTACCTATAAGTACTGGTGTTTTAACTTCGAAAGAAGTTTTAAACAGGTTGTGAATTGACACGACTTGAGACCCACAGAGACGAGCCGAGTTCTTATCTCTTCGGAAGTGAACTCGGAGTGAAACGTAGCAGAGTACTGCTTTAACTAAAATTGGCAACAATTTTAATTATGGGAATCCCACCTGGAGCAACTCCCGATCGGTATCAGGTTGCCCGCCTTACGATACCAAGGATGGAGGCATAGATAGATGGTTGGTACGTCTTTTTTAAGACTAAACAGAATCTGGCTTACTACTTCTTGTAAAGCAATAAGTGACTGGCGTAAAGGATGAAAAAAACAATACCCTATATAGCTTTTGGCGCGTTATTTCTCGCGCTTGTTCTTAAGCATCCATTCATATCTAATGGTGAGGTTATGCCTGAGAATATGGCACGACTTGACGAATCTACCTATGGATTAGTTCTTGGCGTTTCAAACAGCTCCCGGCTTCCACAAACATCAACGTCTTTTGATGTTACAACAGACGTTGTTGTGTCAGAAGTTGACTATGAAACTCAAAGATTTGATACGGATGAGTACTTTATGGGCGAAGAGGTTGTTGTGCAGCAAGGTTTGATTGGAACATTAACTCAAACTTTTAAGGTGTATAGGTGGGATGGTGTTGAGGTTGATCGAAAAGTGGTTGGTAGTGAGAAACAAGATCCTATTACCAAGCGAGTTGCAGTTGGAACAAAACGAAGCTATCAAACGCTTGATACTCCGAGTGGTCCGATTACCTACTATCTTTCCTATAA
Organism: uncultured Candidatus Saccharibacteria bacterium; assembly: GCA_964482365.1. GTDB lineage: Bacteria > Patescibacteriota > 4484-211 > 4484-211 > CAYZXG01. The sequence continues at coordinate 1,407 of CAYZXG010000088.1, forward strand.
CATGTGGGCAACTAGTTATGATGGGAACTGCAAAGGATGCACAGGCAAAACCTATACGGGAACATTGGTAACACACGGCGTTTGTGCGGTAGATCCTCGCGTCATTCCGCTCTATCAGAAAGTGTATATTCCTGGTTACGGTATCTGTACTGCACTAGATATTGGTAGTGCGATTAAAGGTAATAAAATTGATGTAGGCTTTGAGGATGTGAAGAGTGGATGGTGGAGTAGTAGATGGACGCAGGTGTATATTATTGAAGATTAGCCCGTACTGTAGGAATTGTTGCAAATAAACACGGTATAACGCATACTAAAAACTATATGGTAGATCTTATTGTTGCAGTATTTTATCAACCGTTTCTTAATGCGCTAGTGTATTCGTATTGGCTTTTGGGTAAGGTTATGGAGAATCCCGACATGGGAGTTGCCGTAATTTTATTCACAATATTTATCCGTATACTTTTGCTCCCACTTTCGATGGCGTCTACACAGTCTGAAGAAGAACGAATAAAGATTGGCAGAGATTTTGAGGATCTTGAGAAAAAGTATGCGCGAAGTGAACCACTTAAATTTACGTTAGAAAAACGAAAACTTGTGTCAACAAATAAGAACATTGTGGTGTTTGAAGCACTAAATCTTGGTATTCAATTTGGGATAGCAATCATCTTGTGGTTTGTTTTCAGTCATGGCCTTTCGGGTGATGGTCTTCATCTTTTATATAGTTGGATGCCTGAAATTGAGCAACCATTTAATCTTATGTTTTTGGGAACAATCGATCTTACAAAATCAAGCGTGATGTTAAATCTATTAAGTTCGGCATTATTGTTTGTTGTTGAAACGCTCAATATCTCCTTTTCTCCTATTCCGCCAACTAATCGCGAGCATCTCGTTCAAGTTCTGCTTCCGGTGATGACTTTTGTTTACCTTTTTACTATGCCTGCAGGAAAAAAACTGTTTGTTATCACAACCTTGTTGTTTAGTATTATGTTCATTTTTATTCGTGAGATTCACCATACGGTAGTTCTTGCAAAAGCGAGGTAAAGAGATTAAGGTTTATTCCCACACGTACGATCGGTAGGTCCATTCGATAAGATCTTTTGCGTCATTTTCTCGGTATGGACTATTGGCGATAACAATGATTATGGTGTGGTCATTTCTTGTTACTGAAACAATAAGTAGTCCTTGTGCAAGAGGCGTCCAACCAGTTTTAACCCCTGTAACGCCTTCAACGGTGCCTAAAAGTTGATTTGTAGTGGTCACGGTATACGTTTTTGAAGGGTTGGAAACAGAGGTAAATGTGTAGGATGTTTGATCAACGATTGTGCGTATAAAAGGTTCTTTTAGTGCAAACTGAGTTAGTACGGCAAGGTCAAATGCACTCGTTACGTGAGTTGATTCGTCGTATCCAATTGGATTCGTAAAGTGTGTTGATGATAGGTTAAGGTTTTTTGCTAACTGATTCATGTTGGAAATAAAATTATTGTAACCGCCTGATGGGTCGTTGATGGCAAGAGTGTACGCGGCGTCATTAGCTGAGCCAACAAGCAATGCATAGATGAGATCTTTTACGGTGAGAACATCCATTGGCAGAAGTTGTGCGGAGCTACCGTCGGATTGTTCGCGGATATTCGAAGGGACCGTAAGTGTTTGGGAAAGCTCGTATGTTTGGAGTGCTATAAGTGCAGTTGCAAGTTTTGTGGTGGAGGCTGGGTATTGCAAGAGAAGGGGATTTTTTGCAAATAGCGGTGTGAGCGTTTTCTCGTCTATGACGATTGCGCTTTCGGCGTAAACGGATACGTCTGACACGTCGGGATGTTTAACGGGTATCTCTTGCGGCTTTTCAAGGATTTCGCTAAACGTTATTATTGGTTCTATCTTTGGTGGTAGCGTATTCTTTGACTGTTGGATCCCAAGTACATCGCTTTTGGAGAGTAGTTGCTGCGGTGACATGGCAAAAATCCCAACCAGAATTACCAGTGCCACGGTAGAAATCATCCTGGTTTGTACTGATTGAAAATTTTGTAGCCCCATACGGTAGAATTGTAGCATGCGAACTCATTCACCTTATGCTAATTCGACCCGAGCCAAAGAGTTATTTTCACATGTTCCGTCTGGTCCTCGTAAACAGTTTGGCCAAAATTTTATTTGTAATACCACGACTATCGATATGATTGTTGATGTGGTGTCACAAAGTTTGCAAGAGAGCGAATCGATCGTTGAAATCGGCGGCGGATTAGGGGCTTTTTCGGTGCCACTAGCGGGGCTTTCGCGTACGCTTACCATTTATGAAATTGATCCGTTTCTTTTTCCTGTACTAACGCATGAGATGGGACCATTCCCCAACGTGTCGGTTGTAAACGATGATTTTCTTACCAGACAGTCACTTGTTGAGAAAGGTACCACTGCATTTGTTTTTGGGGCATTACCGTATGCTATTACCTCGCCAATCTTTCATCTTCTTATTGGTAGTTTTTATGAGCAGTGGAGAATGGGCGTTTTTATTATCCAAAAAGAAGTTGCTGAAAAGATGTTGCAAGAACCTCCCCAGGGTTCGTATTGGCATCATTTTGTATCGTTGTATTTTGATATAAAACGTGTTGCGATAGTTTCACCTTCTGCGTTTTGGCCACAACCGACTGTTGAATCGACCGTACTATCACTTACTAAAAAGGAACAGGTTATTGAGTTTGCTCCACGGGAGTGGTCTCGGTTTTTGGATGGAGTGTTTTCAAACCCTCGAAAAAAAGTGAGTGCATCAATTAGTGGAAATATCCTTGGTCAGGCGGGTGTAGATGGTTCCAAACGTCCGCAAGAGATAACTACTCGCGAGCTTATTGCGATTGCTCGTGCACAAAAATCGGCACCGATGCAATAAATTCTGCAATATCAGGATGAGGTTTTAGTTCGATCTTTCCGTTGTGCGCTTCGATAATTTGTTGACTTAAATACAAACCCAATCCGGTACCTTTATGGTTGGTGTGTTTTTTCGAACGTGCATATTTTGTAAAGAGTTTTGCTCCAATGTCTTTGGGAACTCCACCACCGTCGTCGCTTACCGAAACAAACACATGTGTGGCGTTGTTGTAGGCAGAAAGTTTTACGTAGCTTCCGGTATTGTTGTATTTGATCGCATTGCTTAAAAGATTTTCTATCGCAGCCGAATAGTGTTCCGGATCAAGTTTAATTCGAACCTGTGGATCGACTGCATAGCGGTAGTCGAATTTCAATGAATGTTCTTGTGCGCG
>CAYZXG010000089.1:0-4610 GCA_964482365.1 uncultured Candidatus Saccharibacteria bacterium
TCAGATTGCGCTTGAAGATCTTAATGACCCTCTTAAATTTGTGTATCTATTGGCAACGCTTGTTCGTTTTGATATGGCTGAAAAACAGATGATTCTTGAAGAAGACAGTGTAAAAGAAAAACTTAAAAAAACTGCGGCAATATTGTCGCGTGAACTTGAGCAGATCGAGTTGGGGGGAAAAATTGTTTCGAATGTAAAAAAAGAGTTCAATAAAATGAGCAGAGAGGCTTTTTTACGTCAGCAACTCAAGGAAATTCAGCGAGAGTTGGGAGAAGAAAGTGAAACACAACAAGAAGCAAACGAGTATCGTAAAAAGATGGATTCGGGTGATTTTCCTGATGAGGTTACAAAAGATGTTGGCCGTGAGATTGAGCGATTGGAATCAATGCATCCACATTCGTCTGAGTATCAAGTCATACGTACATATCTTGATTGGGTTTTTGACTTACCGTGGGGAGTTGCCAAGTCGAAAGCGGTTGATCTAAAAAAGGTTGAGGCAACGCTGAATGCAGATCACTACGGTCTTGAAGAGGTGAAAAAGCGGCTGTTGGAGTATCTTGCAGTTCAGAAGCTTTCTCCCAAACTAAAAGGTCCGATCCTTTGTTTTGTTGGGCCTCCGGGTGTAGGAAAAACTTCGCTTGGAAAATCAATTGCAAATGCGCTCGGAAGGGAGTTTGTACGCATAAGTCTTGGTGGTGTTCATGATGAAGCTGAAATTCGAGGTCATCGACGAACATATGTTGGAGCAATGCCGGGAAAGATAATTCAGGGAATTCGACGTGCTGGTGTGCCAAATCCAGTGTTTATGCTTGATGAGATTGACAAAGTTGGAACTGATTTTCGTGGAGATCCAAGTTCTGCTCTGTTAGAGGTACTAGACCCCGAGCAAAATGGTACGTTTAGGGACCACTATTTAGATTTAAACTACGATCTTTCACAGGTGCTTTTTATTGCAACCGCAAACATTTTAGACACGATGCAGCCTGCACTGCGGGATAGGATGGAGGTTATTGATCTTTCGGGGTATATAGACGAAGAAAAACAAGAGATTGCAAAAACGCATTTGTGGCCACGTGTGCTCGAAAGGCATGGCCTTACTAAAAGCAAAGTTAAACTTCAGGACAGCGTTTTTCCCGTTGTTATCAATGAGTATACTCGTGAGGCTGGGGTAAGAAATCTTGAGCGAGAGCTTTCAAAACTTGCACGGAAAGTAGTGTTTGATATGGTGCACGGAAAACAGAAAACGGCAACGATTAGTCCCGAAAAGGCACGCGGTTATTTGGGTTCACAGCGGGTATTTCCAGAGATTAAAGCGCGAACGTCACGTCCTGGCGTTGCAACAGGAATGGCAGTAACACAGGCTGGGGGAGAGATTCTCTTTATTGAGACCGCACAGATGCCTGGGGGCCGTGGATTTATGGTAACGGGGTCTTTGGGTGAGATAATGAAGGAGTCGGCGCGTGCAGCGCTTTCTGTGGTGAGAAGTCGGTCTGAAAAACTTGGCATACCAGATCAGTTTTTCAAAAGAAATGATATTCACGTTCATGTGCCCCAAGGGGCGGTACCAAAAGACGGTCCGAGTGCTGGTGTGGCAATGGTAACAGCTATCGTGTCGCTCATTCTTAATAAACCGGTTAAGCACGATGTTGCTATGACAGGTGAAATTACGCTCACGGGACAAGTTTTGCCAGTTGGGGGAATAAAAGAAAAGATTTTGGCTGCAAAGCGTGCAGGGATTTCAACAGTTGTGTTGCCAAAGCGCAATGAGTCAGATGTAAAGGATATCGCACCAAAGCTATTAAAAGGTCTAAAGGTTCATTTTGTTGAGTCTATCGACGAAGTTTTCTCGCTTGTGTTGTCAAAGTAGGGGACTGATTGTTTGTTGGTATATTTTTTTGATCGCGATCTCGCCCATAGTTTGCGGTAAAAGTGAGTATGTGTCCTTCGGTCGACTATTGGCTTAGTGGCGGCAAAAGTGGTGCTTCTACACATCGTTATCCACATGGCCTTGACATTTTCTAGTACACTCATGTATAATACGTATGTATCTTTGGTAATGTGCCTGGCTCCCAGTGTTTGGCTTGGAATAGCATCGTCTTCGGATTATGCTGGTTTCTAGGCGAGACACTTGGAACTGGGCATATTTTTTATCATTTCTTGTTCCAAAAAAATACGTGCGGTATGATGTAAGCGCATGAAATCTCCGCAACAACCTTGTCATGGTTTTACGTTGGTTGAGTTATTAGTTTCAATTGCTATTCTTGGCGTGTTAGCATCGATCGGTCTTGTTTCTTACGCTGGGTACGTTAAGCAGGCTCGAGATGCACTGCGTAAGGATGATATCTCTCAGCTTAATAATGCGATTCGCCAGTATTTTGTGTATGAGGGAGGTTATCCACCACCGACTCAAACGTCAGGAAATGTATCTGATGAAGTCACTGGAGTAACAATCCTTCAAGGGAGGGATCGTACCGAAACAAATATTACTACGTTTTTATCACCGCTTAAAACAGAAAAATATATTAAGGGAAACCCACAAGATCCGCTTGATCCCGAGGTGTATCCGAGTCGGTACACGTATTATTTTAACCATGAAATAAGCCCAACCGATGTGGGGTTTTCGCGTTGGCGGGATAATCGCTTTTTAGTGTACGCATATCTTGAAAACATTCATGATGCTGATTGCCTTTCGTGGAAGAATGCTGACGGCAGTTTATCTCCCGTTTTGGTCAATTCAGGAAAGAACTGCCTATACGTTTTCGACACGGGATATCTAAAAACTGTTCAAAATCCTTAAATCTCAGTTGCGGCTTAGAGTCTTTCGCCATTTGTTGTAGTAGGGGATAGGTTGGAGTTTGACACTGCATCAACGCCCTTTTGGGTAATATTTCCCGCTAACAGTATTGCAAGAATTATGCATAACAAAACCAGTAGGCCAATAAGGAGGTTTTTTCGGGTCATACTATTTATCATACACTGCAATTAGTTTTGCGGTTGTAATAAGCCTGTTTTTTGGAATTCCCGGTGGGTCACAGGTTTGAAGCGTAATGCTTGGAAAATCATGGGTTCTGGTGAGAACGGATACGTCAAAACTTTCAACGATTTCCGTTTGCACGACGTGATAATCGTAACGTTTTCCAAGAAAATAGACAACAATAAGGTCTCCGTTTTCTAGCTGGTTAAGTTTTGTAAATACGGCGGCATAGCGGGCAATATGTTCTTCAAATTGCGTTGAGTGTGCAAAAAGGTAGGTATTCGATATTGCCGCTGAGGGTTTGTCGGTACCGATGGCGTGTGCTACACCGTTCTCGAGGGCAGTATTGTATGCTTGCTTGTCAGAAATCGAAACATCAAAAACAATGGGGCTATTTACGTTTATCTTTGGAATGATAATGCTGCCGTTTGGGTCGATGGGCTCTTGAGAGAGTGTAGGGCCTATGGTGGTGAACGCGCCGAGTACTTGAGGGTTGTTGTCCGGTATCATCCGTGTTTCGTCTGGTTCTGTCAACGTTTCGGCAATCTCTGGGGAGGGACTTTGCGTAGGGGTTTGGATACGGCTTGGTGCTAGGGCAAGCGTTTGGTTACTATCATTACTTGGTGGAATGTATGAAAGCGCAATCTCTTGATCGGGATCGTATATTACGGGTTTATAGAGGAGTTGGGAACTATCGTTTGTACTGTGTTGCAGTGCAGATTGTTTTTGAGCGTATGTTACTACAACTGAACACAAACTAACACCGATATACAGACATAAAGACAACACGAGCAGTTTTGCGTGATTCATCATCTATGTATAACATGGATCTTTGGAATATTTCAATTTTGCTTATGTGGATGTCTTCATAGGGGTAGATGCCACAAGTTTACCGTGTATAATCGGTTGTAGGGGGGCGAGTAGCTTACAATTCACCTATGGCGAATTGTTTGTTAGTTTGAAAAGTCCAAACTAAAGTTACCGTGTAGTCTTGTCGGGGTTAGACTGAAAACATCACGGGCGAGTAGCTCAGTTGGTTTAGAATTTGCGATGCAAATTCTGATAAGTTCGACAGTGTCGAACTAAAGAGCTAGCACGGTATCATGGTGGAGGTAAGCTATGGTTAGACTGAAAACATCACGGGCGAGTAGCTCAGTTGGTTAGAGCACGAAGCTTATACCTTCGGGGTCGCAGGTTCGAGTCCTGCCTCGCCCACCATGAAATGCTACGCATTCCTGAGCAGTATTTGAGTACAAAAACTACATGTCATAATCTTTCAGTTTAACGATTGTTAGTTCACGTTTCATCCATTCTTAAATATTTGCGTCAAGAGTAGTAGTATTTTCTGAAACAATTAGCGTGGGAATTGCGAATTTTGCGGCGCCTTCTCGATCAGATTCACTATCTGTTATCAGAATCGCCTGTGGATACTTTTGCAGAATTTTACGAAAGGGTAATCCTGTCTTTTTCGAATAGCGGCACGTGGTTTTATCAACTGAGTTTTGTATATCAAAAAACTGTACGATTTCTAGTTTCGAAAGTACGTAGAGAGTTTCTGCTTTTTGACCACCCGTTGCATAAACATAGGTATATTTTCTTGCGTTGTTTTTGATCCACTTAACAAGCGGATATTTTT
>CAYZXG010000090.1:0-4600 GCA_964482365.1 uncultured Candidatus Saccharibacteria bacterium
GAACCAACTCCAAACATTTTTGACTCTTTATTATGTTGGATATGAATCTCAAGACCAATGATTAGTTCGTATGTCGAATTGTTGCTCATATGGTTGTGCTGTCACTAAATGTTGGTAACGTCTTATAATGCTGCGTTTCTTTTTCGTACGCGTTTCCAATAGTGTAAAGGAGTTGCTCATCAAAGTGTTTACCAATAATTTGAAACCCAACGGGAAGGCCATGTGAAAACCCACCAGGAACAGAAAGTGACGGATTACCAGCCAAATTTACCGGAACGGTTAACACATCAAGCATGTAAGTTTTCAACGGATCATCAATGACTGAACCAACCCGTGGAGCAAGTACCGGTGAAACAGGTGCAATTATGGCATCAACCGAAGTAAATACATTGTCAAAATCGTTTTTCACGAGCGTCCGAACTTTTTGTGCTTTTCGATAATACTCATCGTAATACCCAGCTGACAGACAAAAAGTACCAATCAGTATGCGTCTTTTTGCCTCTTCACCAAATTTCGAACGATCTAACCCAAATCGTATCCCGTCAAAGCGGCCTAGGTTCGAACTAATTTCTGAGGGCGTAATGATGTAATAACAACTTAGTGCATTATGGGTGTGTGGCAATGAGACTTCAACAATTCGAGCACCGAGTTTTTCGTACGTTGCAACAACCTCATTAAAAACTCTTTCAATCTCAGGATCAATATTTACTAGATATTCTTTTGGTAATCCCAAGGTCATGCCAGAAACACCGTCATCGATATGTTCAGTATATGCAGGCACATCAATACGAGATGAGGTCGCATCATGTTCGTCATATCCAGCTGTGATACCAAGCACGTAAGCGCTATCCCAAACTGTTTTGGTAATGTGACCAATTGAGTCAGTAGATGACGTCATAGCGATCACACCGTATCGCGAAACACGACCATACGTTGGTTTAATACCAACGGTGTTTGTATAACTTGATGGAAGTCTAATACTTCCACCCGTATCGGTTGCAGTTGCTACAGGAACGAATCCTGCTGCAACAGCCGCTGCAGATCCACTGGAGGATCCTCCAGGAACACGTGATAGATCATAAGGGTTTTTTGTAATAACAATATCGGAATTTTCACCGGTGGTTCCATGGGCAAACGCGTCACAATTTAGTTTCCCCAACGTTTCAAATCCTTTTGACTCTAGCCGAATAACGGAAGTTGCGCTGTATGGTGGAACATAACCCTTGAGAATATGTGATGCCGCAGTCGTCTCGATTCCTTTTGTTGAATAGATATCTTTGTGAGCAATCGGAATTGCGTTTGAACCATCTTTAGGATTGATATCAATTCTTGTGATAAACGAATGTACTTTTGATTCGTATTTGTCTATCTGTTGTAAAAACGTAGTAAACACTTCATGTACGGAAAAAGATTTATTCGAATAGCCATCCAAGATATCATTAAGATTCATCAAAAACCCCCTTTGTGACGATAAAAGACCCTTCAGATTGTGGTGCATTTACCACGACATCCCCAACAGACAACGATTCTTTAGCGATATCATCTCGTTTTTCGTTGTTTTTTTCGGTTACCTGAGCTGTCTCGTTGACACCCGTTGTGTCAACGAGACTAAGCTCATCCACAAAAGCCATAATCTCTTCCAGCTGTATCGAAAACTTTGTCTTTTCAGCTTCACTTAACGGTAGTTTAGCTAATTGCGATACAACCTCTACGTCGATTTTGGTGTGTACATCCATACAAGGCGTATTGTAAATGGTTACATTTGGTAAGTAAAGTAACCGACGCCATGTGCCTTATGAAACCTGTTGCTGCGTTGTAAAATCAACCTTAATATCCGCTCGCTCAGTTTCTGCAGCTTCGTAAAACTCACGTTTAGTAAAACCAAACATATTGGCAACAACGACATTAGGAAACATCTGTATTTTGGTGTTGTAATCCAAAACATTTTGGTTATAGAACTGACGTGAGTAAGCAATCTTATCTTCTGTGTCAGACAACTCCCCTTGCAGTTGTTGAAAGTTCTCTGTTGCACGAAGTTGCGGATAATTTTCAGCAATAGCAAACAGTGACTTTAACGCTCCTGTAAGCATGTTATCTGCTTGTGCTTTGTCACCAGGAGTTTTTGCATTAACCAGTTGTGCGCGTGCATGAGCAACGTTTTCAAATATATCCTTTTCGTGTGCAGCATAGCCTTTAACCGTCTCGATAAGATTGGGAATAAGACTAGAACGTCGTTTAAGCTGAACGTCGATTCCTGCCCAGCTTTCATCAACACGCAGGCGTGCAGTCACCAATTGGTTGTATAAAGACCACATGAAAACTAAAACTACTCCTGCGATAATAAGTATCCATAAAAAATTTGCTGGCATATAAATTCACCTCCTTATTTGGTACAGTCTTATGTTATGTCTACTCGATCGTAGTGTCAAATTGACAAGTACTAAAGCTTTTGGGACTCATTGCAGTTTAAGCACTATAATTGTATACTCTCCTTGAATCCGATTACCAGACACCAATCGGAAGTTTATGGAGTTGTCAAACATAAGATTAGGTTGTTGAATATGTAGTACATATTCAGAGCCTACGTAGTAGGCTTGGGACCGTAGCTCAGCTGGTTAGAGCGCTACCCTGTCACGGTAGAGGTCGCGGGTTCGAGTCCCGTCGGTCCCGCCATATTATATCGAGTACGATATTTAGGAGTTTGAGTACAAACTCCATGTTGGTAAAATGGGTAATAATAGATCGAGACCAAAAGGTAATTACGCCCCTATCTTTTGAGCTTGAGCTCGATTAGCTGTTTTTAATGTGACATAACATTAGAACCAGAACACATACTGCCTAAGGGGGGTGATTATGCAAAGTGAGTGAAGAAACATTACTGTCACAGCAAAACAATACTCAGGGATCACAAGATCTTGGAGAGTCTTCGCGTGTAAGTAGTATTCTCATCGGAATTCTCCTTATTGTTGCGGTATTCCTTGCCTTTAATTTTTTCCAAAGCACACCGGAAAACAATAACGATGTAGCAAATAATTCAGAACCAACACCAGTTCTTTCTGAAGGTACGGGGGATGCGGATGGTTCTGGTACAGACAATGCGGGAATGTATACGGTTAAATCCGGAGATACCCTTTGGAGTATTGCAGAAACGCAACTTAACGATGGATTCTTATGGAAAGAAATCGCTGATGCCAACAATATCTCAAATAGTTCTGAGCTAAACGTTGGAACACAATTGATAATTCCTACGCTAGACAATGAAGGTTCTACAAACGGTGATTTAGATATTGTAACGCCAACAAAGGCACCAGAAGTGACCGAAACTCCAGCACCTACACCAACAATAGCTATTGTTGAGGCAACTCCGACTCCACAGGTTTCCGGTTCGATAACCGAAAATCCTGTTGCCGTTGATCAGGTTTATGTAGTTGTTGCAGGAGATACGCTTTGGGACATTGCAGTTACATACTACGGTGATGGAACACAGTGGCACAAGATTTTTGATGATTCTCGTAATGACGTTTCAATGTATACACCTCAACATGGTCCAACCTATCCGCTAATTCATGCGGGTAACGTGATTATTGTTCCAGGTGTTGTTCAGCAAGGAACGTAAGTTATGGTAAAAACCTTGTAATGTTTTGTTTGCTATTGGGTCATGAATCCGAACAAACAAGCATCTACAAGGTTTTTGCATTTATAAGTAGACTGATGCTATGGAAAAAGTTGGTTGAGATACGGTAACATCATAGCAGTGCGCTAGCGGGATTAGTTGAATGGTACAACACCACCTTCCCAAGGTGGAGCCGCGGGTTCGATTCCCGTATCCCGCTCCAGAAGTAAAGATTTAATTATGCTACTTATATCACACCTATATACTGCATTGAGACTTGTAAACGTGGCAAGTCCTTCAGATCAGAGTGTATATTACCTCAACTCCATTTTACCCGATATCAGGTACACAGCCTCAATTAATCGCGAACGTACCCATATTGATATTGATCTTACCCCACAAGTTTTTGCAGATTATATTGATGCGTATAAAGGTTACTCGCTACATCTTCTCATTGATGCAAATGTCTCGCGCTGGGATTTACTCAATAAAATAAAACTTCAGTATCCATTCTTTCTAAGGCAAATACTTAAAACCTCCATTATAAATATTGTATTGGAAGTGTACTGCCTTGAAAAAATAAAACTTCAACCTTCGATTTTTCTCAGCAAGGACTATTTGAGTGTGTATCAAGATCTTGGAATTAGTAAGGACGATCTTGAAGATTTTGTTGCGAAGATGGAACCATTCATGAGTTCATATTCATTTGCTGAAGTTGAGAAGGTTATGCTGAGTGATGAAAAACTTGCGCATAATCCAAAGATAAAAAACTACATCAAAATTGGCAGATTAATACTAAACAACGCCCATATTAAACAATACTTAATAGGGAAAGTTGATCCGCTGTATGAGACGTTTCTGATAGATTTATCCAAAGAATATGCTAAGGTCATCGGTGTGCGATAATATGACAAACTTGTAAAAACATCATGAGTAATAAAACGAAATCTTTCATTTTTGATTTTATCCAAATTAGTGCATTAGTAT
>CAYZXG010000091.1:0-4389 GCA_964482365.1 uncultured Candidatus Saccharibacteria bacterium
TCTTGGTCTTCCTGGAACGCTTCCTGTTCCAAATGGAAAAGCGATTGAATTCACTCAGCGATGTGGACATGCACTTCATTGTAACCTTGCTACAAACTCAAAATTTGATCGCAAAAATTATTTCTACCCCGATCTTCCCAAAGGGTATCAAATCTCGCAGTACGATCAGCCATTTTGCACTGATGGGTATTTGGATATTCCGATAGGCAATAATGAAACAAAGCGCATTACTATTCGAAGAATTCACCTTGAAGAAGATACAGGGAAATCACTCCATAAAGATGGTAAGACGTATCTTGATTTCAATAAAGCGGGAGTTCCGCTTATGGAGCTTGTTACTGAGCCGGATTTTCGCACCAGCGCTCAAGCATCTGATTTTTCAAAAATGATCCAAGTTGCTGTGCGTGTACTTGGAATTAGTGACGCTGATATGGAAAAAGGGAATATGCGGCTCGAAGCAAATGTATCTGTACGTAAGATCGGTGAAACAACACTCCCCAATTATCGCGTTGAGTTAAAAAACATTAATAGTTTTAAGTTTTTACGTGATGCCGTTGAATTCGAATTCACCCGTCAAGTTGATGCACAACAAAAAGGTGAGCGGTTGTATATGGAAACACGAGGTTGGGATTCCAAAAAAGGAGTTAGCGTTTTACAACGTCGAAAAGAAACCGAGAGTGACTATCGATATTTTCCCGAGCCAGATATTCCACCTTTTGTGTTTGACAAAATATATTTTGATGAAATTTTGGCAGATTTACCAAAAATGCCCTGGGATCTTGAGACTCAATTAGTAAACCAAGGTGTTCGATCTGATTATGCACAGATGCTGGCTTATGAAGAGGATAAATATAGAGCGTATGTGCAGTACAAAGACACCCTTGATGACGAAGATCTGGTAAAACTTATTGCAAACACTAAAGATATGTCAACTATTGAAAACGAAATTACAAAGATAAAAAGTCAAAAAAATGATGTGGGAGTTAGCGCAGATGAACTTTCAAGACTCATCTCAATGGTCATTGAGAAAAACCCAACTGTTGTTCTGGACTACACATCTGGCAAAGAAAATGCGTTGCATTTTTTGGTAGGACAAGTTATGAAATTATCACAGGGTAGGGCAGATGCAACAGTTGTACGTGAACATCTTATACAAAATCTTCGAGATTAATCCTCGCTAAAATTTTGAATAAATACAGTATCTGTGTTCAGATCCGCTTTCACCAACAAGGGCGTATTCTGTGCCAGTCGAAAAAGCACTGGCTTCGGTTGCAATAATTAGTAAAGCCCCATGACTTGTTGAATCAGCACAATGAACGTAGTTAGCAGGCGCTTGGTACATATAGCAATACGGCCAATATCCTTTGGAGTCTGACGGGATCTTTTCGAGATATCCTTCGGTAACAAGAGGCGCTAAAACGGTGTTGATATCCTCGTGTGTAGGAGTATCACTGCAGTTTGTTGCAAAATTTCCTGCGGTCGCAGGCAAGGGAAATGCGTTGTGATCAAGGTAATATCTATCAACAGCATCCATTATTGAGGTGGCATCACTTATTCTTTTGGCATCGTTGCCTTTTTGAATTGATCCTTGAAATGAAGCAATGCCAATTCCAGCCAATAATCCAATAATGACAATCACCACAAGTAACTCAATTAAGGTAAATCCACGCACAGGTTAAATGTACCGTCTTTGTTTCTAAACATCAACACGACTTGTTGCTTGACAACTTCTTGTCAAACCAATAAAGTCTTCTAAGTATGAGACAAGATTGTTTACGGATAAGACGATAACCCACCCACGAGGTGGGTATTTTTTTGCACATTTCAAAGGAGACTTCCAATGAGTGATCAAACGAGTTTAGCGTCACCCGCGGGTATAAGTATGTTTAATGGCAGCGGATTCATGGGCAAGAACATCCTGAGTGTTTCACAGTTTGAGATTGAACATTTGGAGCAGATCCTGGCAATGGCTCGTGACATGGCTGCTATGGTTGGGCGTTTTGGCTCAACAGATCTGCTCAAAGGGAAGATACTTACTACGTTGTTTTATGAACCAAGTACGCGAACATTTTCGAGCTTTGTTGCTGCAATGCAACGATTAGGTGGAACGGTTATACCTATTCAAAACGTGCAGTATAGTTCAGTCTCAAAGGGAGAGTCATTGCGTGATACCGTTCGCACGCTTGCGGCATATTGTAACGTAATTGCGATGCGCCATCCAGAGGTTGGGTCTGTTAATTCAGCAGCCCGCGCATTAGAAGCATACCCATACAAGGTGCCGGTAATTAATGCAGGTGATGGAACAGGCGAACACCCAACGCAAGCTATTTTGGATATCTACACCATCCAACAAAGACTCACTGAAATTAACGGTTGTCATGTTGTAATGGTGGGGGATCTAAAAAATGGTCGAACGGTGCACAGCTTGGCACATCTGCTGGCACTTTACGACAACATCACGATTACTTTTGTGAGCCCGCCAGCACTTTGTATGCCGAAGGAACGCATCTCTGCCTTACGTGAACTAGGCTGCATCGTTTTTGAGTCTGAATCACTTGAGGATGTCATTGAATACGCTGATGTGCTGTATGTGACACGTGTTCAAAAGGAGCGTTTTTCCGATCCAGCAGAGTATGAGCGGCTAAAACTGCAATATGTTGTCGGTGCGGAGATGCTGAACATTGCGCAGCCAAAGATGGTATTAATCTCTTTTAAGGATAAACAGCGAAGCTGTAATTCCTCGCGGCTTGCCGCGAAGTATTTGATAGACTGGGAATGTGAGTTTATATATCCATAAGAGTCATAATGTTTCGGTGTTGCTGTACCATTTAGTATGTGTGGGAAAAGGGAGGAAAGAATGGTTTGATGTAGAGGTAGAGGAGGAGTTGAAGAAGATATGTAAGGAAATAAGTAGGAGGTACGAGATGCATTTTGTTGAGATAGGGACGGATAAGGATCACGTGCATTTTTTGATTCAATCTGTACCGATGTATGCACCAAGTAAAGTAGCGAGGGTGGTAAAGAGTCTAACGGCAAGGGAGATACTCAAACGGTTTCCTGATTTACGACGTAAGCTGTGGGGTGGAGAGTTTTGGTCAAACGGGTACTACATAAATACAGTATCACGTCGAGGAAGCGAGAAGACGATTCAACAGTATGTAAAAGCACAGGGGCATAGGGAATATGAGGTTATACACAAAGATCAACTAACATTATTCCCTGTTTTGTATTGATGCCCCGTAGCTTGCTGCGGGGAGTTTCACTGCATCCATTTCCACGTGTGGGAGAAATTGCATACGCGGTTGATGACGATCCACGCGCCGCCTATTTTGATCAAATCAGAAACGGTATGTTTGTCCGCATGGCACTGCTTGCGGCGGTCCTAGGTAAAACAAACGGGCTATAAATAATAAAACCCCGAGACACGCAAAGTCGTGTGTCTCGGGGTTACCTTATGAACAATAGTCAAACCTTAGTATTTGATCACCATTTAGTTCCCCAATCTCTTCGCAGCAGATATCTCCTTCTTTTTGCCATGGTGGCGATGTACACAAAGAATACAGGTGATACAAATTACCAACAGAAAGACACGCTGGTTTGTATACAAGAACAATCGTAATAATCTTGGGCGAGGTAACAGCATTCGCTGGCGTTCGAATACAACCGAATACAACCTGTATACCAGATGGGTCTATGAGCATTACATAGTGGACAGAATGAAGCGACACACCAGCATTTATGTCCATGTTCGCAGTCTCCTTTCTCTAGTACGATGAATTCCTATATGCGTAAAAGTGCAACTTTGATACAGTGAGCTTAGCATGTCTTTTGTCCATCTTCATAATCACAGCGAATATTCTCTTCTAGACGGACTAAGTAGTATTAAAGATTTAGTCGGACGTGCTAAGGAACTTGAGATGCCTTCGGTTGCTCTTACTGACCATGGGTCAATGCATGGGGTAATAAAATTTTACGTTGAAGCAAAAAAACAGGGTATCAAACCAATTCTTGGGATGGAAGGATATTTGGCTCCTCGACTTTTAACTCAAAAAGATGGGGCGTTAGATACCGGTCCGTTCCACATACTTCTACTTGCAAAAAATTATCAAGGATATAAAAACCTATTACACCTGACAACCATAGGTCATCTCCAAGGATTCTACTACAAACCTCGTATCGACAAAGACGTTCTCAGAAAACACGCCGAGGGACTTATTTCATCTACGGGTTGTGTTGACGGTGAAATCCCTCGTGCATTACGCGATGGAAATTTTGAAAAAGCTCGAACACTTATGCGGGAATATCTTGACATCTTTGGCAAAGAGAACTTTTTTATCGAACTACAAAATCACCAAACCGAGACACATGGAAGCCTGTTTGTTATGCTTG
>CAYZXG010000092.1:0-4351 GCA_964482365.1 uncultured Candidatus Saccharibacteria bacterium
CGTTTTACTAATCTTTCCTGATTCTACCAAACGTTGGTATGCTGTTTTTGCTTTGGTATGTTTCCTACTTACCACCCTTCCATAATCGTCAACCACCTTTTCTTTCAGTTTTTGGGATGACACAAAATAGTTGCTAATTTCATCCTCCACTTCGTACAACTGGTTGAGTAACTCTATTTGTTCTGTTCGGTCATACCGGTGATATCCTACCAACTTTCTTACCTTGTCTCCATTCTTTTGTTCCACGTGTCCGTTGTCTTCTTTATGATATGGTCGTGACTGCGAAATAGCATAATACAAAACTTTTGGATTTAGCCTCCTTTCAAGAAGTAACTTTAAGATCGGCTTTGCATTGTCTGGGTGGTACTCAAACACGTGGTGGTATATTCTTTCCTCGTTTGCATCATGGATTAATCCTACCGCTTCTTTAGATTTACCCAACGCCGCTGAGCGAGTAATCCACCCCAAACACACATCCACGTAACAGCCAGTTATCCCGAACTGACCAGCTGAATTGCCACCATTGTGTTCAACGTAGTCGATCTCAACATACCCTGGTTTATGAGCATTTGATCCAAAATGCGCGTTGATTGGTATCTGTTTGTACAGCGAATCATTACCTTTTTTCTTACCGGTTCTCGTCCTAGGAAAAGTTATGATCATACGCTTGAGGGTTGCCTCCGAAACAGTTTCCACCTCTTGTACATGCGACTGATCAAACGCCGAAAGCTTTCCGAATATCCTCAGCTCATGAATATATTCACTCATCATGGGATGTAATCGCTCACCACAAATTTCACCAGAAAGTTCCCATGCCATCTTTATGATATTTTTGTGAACACCCGTGTATGTAGGTTTTCTTCCCCGGTTCTTACCAGCACTCTTCTTGAGCACTTCTGGCTTTTCATTTCGAACAACTTTTCGAAATCGTTTACTCGCCACGTTACGACACACACCCGTCAACTTACAGTACCGGTCGATGATTGTAGACCGCTGCCTCTTCGTTGACCTTTTGTATTCTTGCGCTTGTTTTTGTGTTAACTCCATATCAAAATTATTCATTTTGTCACCTCCTTCCTCAGGAAAATGACTTCCCGTTTTGAGGAATCATAATTATGAGCTAACAAGTACCTTCTTGAGGAAAATTAATATGAGCTAACACACAGGCTTGAAAAATAGCCCATAGTGTGGTACAATTATACTAGTAGTTCTTTAACATCCTCGGGTGGCAAAATAGCTGATTACAGCTCAACAAAACCATCCATATGAAGGTCCCTAAAGGAGGGAACCATGTCGCAAGCCGAATTTCTGTGTTGGATTATCGGTGTCGGAGTAGTTTCCGGCACCATTGGGGCCATTCTCCACACATACGTGGAGTATATCGTAACCGACATTCGCGCCGAGCGCGCGGCCAAAAAATTGGCAGGTACGATCTCAATGGCCCTGCTCATCGGCCTGCTGTTGGCTTTTCCCGGGACGAAAGTCTCGGCCCAAGAAGCGATTCCCGCCACCCCGATCGTGGTCAACAGCACAGCTCCTCTGTCCGGCTCGCGCATCCTTTCGACCCAGTTCATCGGGCCGGTGATTGAGGACTGCCCCTACCAGCAGCTCTGCCCGACGGCCGAGCAGGCCGTGGACGCCCTCACAATTGGGGGCAAAATCTTCGGCCTGGACCTGACCCCCCAGCAGGAGAAGGATCTGCGCTGGTTCCTTCAGTTCCTCACGATCGACCAGTCCCAAGATCTGTGGGACTTGGCCCCGAACGTTGGGGCCGGGCTCAACGGCGAGGAGATGATCCTGATCTCTCAGATCCTATCCTCCCACGCCCGTCTCCATGCCGACGTGGAGATGCTCCGGGCGATCTTTGGGATCGCCTTCCCGCCGACCCCCGCCCCGACCTGGGCGGGGGCGGCACCGACGGTGACCTTTATCGAGGTTCTCGATTAGGGTCACAAAAAAAAGAAAGGCGGCTCCCTCACCGGAGTCGCCTTTTTTCATGCTCATTTCCACAAACAAACATCCAGTGTTTGTTTTGCTTCTGCGACAATAAATACTGGAAATATTTTCCATGTTTCTCCTCCCCATTGACACATTTTAGAAATGTTACAATATCCCCATGCAACTAGAAAAAAGACCTCAGTTTACTGAATACGAACCTCGACTGGCAACATGGTGGGTAGAAAAAAATTTCTTTACACCCATTGCTCCAAACAAAAAAAAACCGTTTACCATTCTTCTTCCCCCACCAAACGCTAATGCACCACTTCATGCAGGTCATGTGCTGTATGTGATTGAAGACATTTTAGCCCGACAAGCACGCATGGATGGACGACCAACGTTATTTTTGCCCGGAACTGACCACGCCGGAATCGAAACGCAATTTGTGTTCGAAAAAAAATTGGGCGAACAAGGGGGGTCTAGACTTGATTTTGACCACGACACTCTTTACCAAATGATCCATGATTTTGTTGAAGAAAATCGCGGCATCGCAACCTCACAACTTAAACGTCTTGGGTTTAGTCTTGATTGGTCACGCGAGAAATACACGCTCCAAGAGGACATTCTAAAGACCGTGTACGAAACGTTTAACATGATGCACGACGATGGTCTCATCTACCGAGACGAACGACTGGTAAATTACTGCACACATTGCGGAACAGGATTTTCAAATCTCGAAATTGATCACACCGAAAAAGAAGGCACGCTGTATTACCTCTCATATGGACCAATAACCGTTGCCACTACCAGACCTGAAACGATTTTTGCCGACGTTGCCATTGCTGTTAATCCAACAGACGAGCGATACAAAGACCTGATCGGAAAACTCGCAACAGTACCACTTATCAATAAAGAGATCCCCATCATCGCCGATTCTGACGTAGATCCAGAGTTTGGAACTGGCGCACTAAAAATCACCCCCGGCCACGACCACACGGATTTTGAAATTGGAAAACGAAACGATCTTGAACGAATAAGTGTGATCGGAAAAACAGGCAACATGCAAAACGTGCCGGAATACCTTTTGGGACTGTACCCCAAACAAGCACGCAAGATTACGGTTGAAAAACTTACGGAAGAAAAAACGCTGATCAAACAAGACGTTCACCTTCACTCTGTTGCCACCTGTTACAAATGTAAAAACGTGATCGAGCCGCTTTTGGTTCCGCAGTGGTATGTAAAAACCAAACCTCTTGTTGATGCCGTTTTGCAAAAACTTAATGCTGGCAACGTTACCATCTTTCCCAAACGATTCGACAAAGAACTTAGGCGCTGGCTTGAAACCGCACCGGACTGGAACATTTCACGACAGATTGTATGGGGACCGCGCATTCCCGCTTGGTACAACGTTGAACAAAACCCACAGATTGAGATTACGTTCATTTCAAAAAACGGTGAGAACATAACGGGAACGTACGCAAAACTCAAAGACGCCTATTCGTTTGACGAAATACAAGCTGGTCTTCAATCACTTTCGGCACCGATCGGAACACCATATCTGACCGAACTTCAATCGACGGGCGCGGAAACCACGCCCCTACAAAAGCCATATTTGCAAGAAACAGATACCTTTGATACGTGGTTTTCATCTGGACAGTGGGCGCTCACCACGCTCGGATATCCAGACGGAGATGACTTTAAGAAATTTTATCCCACCACCGTCATAGATACCATGTGGGACATTCTGCCGTTTTGGATTATGCGTATGCTCATGCTTAGTGTGTACCGCACCAACACCGTTCCCTTTGAGTGGATACACCTACATAGTCGCGTGGTTGATAGTAAAGGACAAAAAATGAGCAAAAGTAGAGGCAACGTTATTAATCCCATAGAACTTGTGGACACATACGGCGCAGACACACTTAGGTTTGCTCTAGTATTTGGTATCGCACCCGCATCAGACATTCCTCTTGGTGACGAAAAACTCGTTGGTGGCAGAAACTTTGTTACCAAACTATGGAATATATCTCGCTACATTTTAGGACTAACGGCCCTAGAACAACCAGAAAAAATTTCTTACACAACTCAAAAACCAACACATCTTAGCAGCGATGATCAAAACATCATCACCGCGTTTAATAAGGTACTCCTCGAAGTCACCGCAATTTTTGATATTAACAACCCAAAAAATTCCAAAGCATTTCAGTTTTCGTTAGCTTTAGAAAAACTGTACGATTTTATCTGGAACGAGTTTGCAAGCAGTTATCTTGAAAAAACAAAAGATCGACTCACAGAACATGCCAAAGATTCTGAGTCTGCAAACGCAGCACTGTGGACGCTTATCACCATTTGGCACAATAGTTTACTGTTACTTCACCCGTTTATGCCGTTTATTACTGAGGAGATTTACCAA
>CAYZXG010000093.1:0-4342 GCA_964482365.1 uncultured Candidatus Saccharibacteria bacterium
CTCCTTTCAGAGAGACTCACTGTCTAGTTTAATGGGTACCCGCCAACAATAAAAGAGTTCCACTTTTGGGACAGATGGCTCGCTTGATAGTGAAGATTTGCTAGTCTTTGGAAACTACGTAGATCACGTCAATGCTATTTCGATAGACTTCTTTCCAACCCTGTGGATCTTTTTGCAATACTAGATCAAGAAACGTACCACTGGGCATAATTATTACCTGTGTATTATAGTTACGTAACTTTTCATCATAACCTTCTTTCGCCTGAATGATCTCCAAATATGTTGTATATGGACTTACTCCATCATCTGTCTTCCACGCCGGCATCCTCCCATCCACAAAATACTGATATTCTGGCAGTTGCCACTCAAAGAACCCACCCCATTCAAACAGGGTAAACACACGAGTTTGGTCAGGAAGAGGGTTTTGCTTTAGATACTTAACAATCTCGCACGGATATCGGACAAGACCTTTGGAACAATACATCTCCCAATTACTTAAACGTGCCGAAAAAGACGTTAACTGAAAAATCTCCGCAATAAAACCGACACCAAGAATAATCCAAACCGCAATACGCGTAATCTCGTGTTTATCAAATTCTGTGATCTTGTTTTTATACACCTCAGTCAAACTTACCAAAAACACAAGGGGCACAAACACACCGTTTCTTCTTGCCGAAAACGCCAAATACCAAACGAGTGTAGTGGCCATAACCCAAAACACTTTTGCAGAGTTGTGGGATCGAATAAGCACACATACCCACCATATTGAAAAAACCGTATACCCTACTCTTGCACCAACAGACGGCGCGACCCACTCAGCGATAAGCGTTGCCATGGGAACCCAAATATGCTGAATGATTTCTTGATATACATATACACCGAATGGATTGAGTAATGTTGCAAAAATAGAGGTGGTGAAACCAATTAGGAGGTGAATACGATCACTTTTTGCCCCTGACCAAAATTTGGCAACAAAATCAAAACCAACAATCACAAGCCCAACAATAAACCCACCGTGAACGTTAACCCACACTATAAACAAGACACCTAAATACACATTTCTCTTTACCGGGTTTATGATTCTTAATACAAGAAATAGAATGAGGAGAAATAGTACCGAGAAGATTTGCGCCCTCCACCCTAACGATAATGTCGAGAGACCAAGCAAAGAAAAAACTGCGAATGACACAATTGCAACGTGTATTTGTTCACGCATTATGCGAAAAAAAGCGTAAAAAATACCACCGATAACCAATGAGTACCCTATAATCAAGGCTTTTATACCTCCAATGTTGAATAGTACTGATGTCATCAACTGATACAACGTATACGAATGACTCCATGTATAGGTGTCCAAAAAATACGTCAACTCATTTGCACGAAGAACGCTCAGGTGATCAATAAAATATTCGCCGTACCTAAGATGCCAACCCAAATCAGTATCAAAGGGAATCACCATTGAAAATAAAACAACTACCGCGAAAGCGATAAAGGGGAGAACTCTACTGAACATGCCAATAGATCGTCTTTGTTCCATCAGAATGATCGATACGAATCCCTTTACCCACGGTACCCGTAAATGAACACGCCTTCGTATCACTAACCTGATACGCAACCCCGTCAGCAACGGCAAAAATCGGCGCACCTTCCCCAACCGAGCTATCAACCATATCAATCCCGTTGTGACCGGAAATTCCAAAATTCTGTAGATACCACGAGGCGGTGCGTGAATCATTAAACCAATTATTAACCGCATAGCTTTTAACCGGCCAATTAAATTCACCACTATTAAGTTTTGGCAACGGATCAATAGCCACCCCTCCTGTATAATACCCAAAGTGCAAATGAGCACCGGTAGAACATCCTGTATTTCCCACATGAGCAATAACATCTCCTTGTTTGACTTCACCAATTTTTGTTCCAACACTGGTAAGGGCAACCTTTATGGATCGAATCTCTTCTTTGATCTGAGCAAGCATTGTTTGATACGTTGACTCTTGGTTTTTTGTTGTCGTTAAGAGCCAAGATTGAGTTGCCTTTTGATTTATAAGATCTTCGTTTTGCTGATTCAACAAAATGTTCTGATTTTCCAGTTTTTCTTTGAGCGTTTCTTGCTCAGTTTTTAAGGTTTCTAGCTCACTCTGCTGAACCTCATATACATGACGAGTGCCCACCATTTTTTCGAACAAATCAACATCCAATAGTTGCAAGGATTGGAAATATTTGGCATGTAACATTGATTCTGAATACGCCTGCGGCGCCAGTGCAAAAAGCGTTGCTTCACTGCCGAGCTTATACGAACTTCGAACGCGCGATGACAATACCTTTTCTATGTCATCAATTGATATGGTCAGGTTTGACTGCTTGGTGGTCAAACTACCAATATCACCTAAGACACTTTCAATAAGCCTCAAGGTATTTTCAATACCTGTTCTTGTTTCCTCCTGCTTTAGTAAGGTCAACGACTGCTGATACTGAAGATATGAAATTTGATTTTGAAGATTTTTCTCTTGATACTTTAGATTTTCGATCTGTTTTTCATACTCAGCCTTTTTTTGCTCACGTGCCTCAAGTTCTTGATACTGCGCATCTGTTGTTCCGATAAAAAACTCCGTTGCCACATCATACGCATGCGAAAAAACTGGTGTCGGAGCAAACATACCAACGAATCCCACAAGAAGCAGTAAACTGATACCTAACTTTTTCATATACGCACCTTTCGCCATGTTGCAATAAGGCTAATAAGTGATGTAAACACAACACCAAACACAAGCGTTGCCCCGTACAAATACAAGATGTACTCATTTTGATTGGGAATAATATCAACCGCCGCGATAAAATTAAGTGAAAAAGACTTGACTGCGGGCAAAAGCAGATATTGCCCTAGCGTTGCAATGGTCGATGAAATCAAAGCAAAAATGATACTGTCGATAACAAAGGGCCAACGGATATACCAAGATCCAGCACCCACAAGCCTCATCACTTCAATCTCAGAACCAAACGATCGAATATTATGCGATACAACCACCATCATTAACATAATTGCCGTAAACAAAAGTATTGCAATCACAATGGCACCGGCAATTCTAAGAGCATCAATAAAACGCGTTAATTCCTTAACTAAATCTTCCTGAAAAATTGCACTTTCGACAAATTGATTATTTTGGAAATCATCCGATATTTTATAGAGTGTATCAACTGAGGTTGCAGAAACCCCAAGCGAGGCGGGAAGCATATCTGCAGTCACAAACTCTAACAACTCAGGCTTGTCAGGAAACAATCGAAGACTCCGCTCTTTATATATTTCAACGGCTTGTTCCTTTGAAATATAACTAACTTGCTCAACTGTTGGGTCTTTTTCAAGCTCAGCCTTAATTTGCAAAATCTGATCTTCCAAAACTTCATCTTTAAAAAAGATCATTACTTGCGGACGATTTTCGTAATAAGATAGGATCCTCCCAGACCCCACGGTGACGGTTACGAAAAGCTGTCCAATAAGAAAAGTAAGGGCAAGAATACTTACGACCGATATACTCTGTAGTGGACTTCTTGTTATATGTTGTATCGCGTTTCTTATTATGTTCATAATTACGACTCCAGTACAACCTTACCATCATCCAGCTCAATGGTACGACCTTTTATTGTTTTAATAACATATTCGTCGTGTGTGGCTATAATTATCGTTGTCCCCCAATCATTGATCTGCTGAAGCAATTCGACAATCTGTTCGCTATTTTTTCGATCGAGGTTTCCCGTTGGCTCATCTGCTAACAAAACTTCAGGTTCATGAACCAGAGCACGAGCAATCGCAACACGTTGTTGTTCTCCTGTTGAAAGTTCGTTTGGGAAGGCTTTAGCACGGTAAGAAAGACCAACTTTATCTAATAGATATGGCACTACCTCACCGATTTCTTTAG
The DNA here is from genome assembly GCA_964482365.1 of uncultured Candidatus Saccharibacteria bacterium. Classification (GTDB taxonomy): domain Bacteria; phylum Patescibacteriota; class 4484-211; order 4484-211; genus CAYZXG01. The sequence continues at coordinate 3,918 of CAYZXG010000093.1, forward strand.
TGGAAGAGCGGGTAACTTCAAGCGCGAAGGCCACATTTTCATACACATTACGCGTTTTGAGAAGTTTGAAATCCTGAAAAATCATACCAATACTGCGACGTAACTTAGGAACTTTTGATTTAGAAAGTTTCACAATGTCATCTTCCTTAAAATATATCGCCCCGTGAGTCGGATTTTCTTCTTTAATCAAAAGGCGGAGTAACGTTGTTTTGCCTGCCCCAGAAGGACCTACAAGGACCACAAGATCCTTTTCTTTTATATCAAGACTTACATCGTTTAGGGCAGTTACGCTACCTCTATCATATAGTTTGGTAACGTGATCAAAGGTGATCATAGGTTTATTATACAGGTGATTGCAGATTAGTGATTAGTAAAGCGTAAAGCGTAAAGCGTAAAGCGTAAAGCGTAAAGCGTAAAGCGTAAAG
>CAYZXG010000094.1:0-4332 GCA_964482365.1 uncultured Candidatus Saccharibacteria bacterium
TGGACTGGTTCTGATCGAAGCCATGGCGTGTGGAACACCGGTGATTGCATCACATCATGGATCAGTACCTGAAATCATTACCCACGGGAAAACTGGATTTATTTGTGAAAGCGACACAGACATGGTAAAGTTTACGTCGTACGTATCACAAATTCCACAACTTACAAGAAAAGACTGTCGAGATCATGCGACTGCAAATTTTTCAATTGACACTATGACAGCAAACTATCTAACTATCTATTCGCAAACCCAAAAATCCTAAAAAACATGAACCAAACAAACACATCGGAAGAAAAATTCATAGTTGCAGGACAAGAAAAAATCCAAAGTCGATATGAGGACCCAGTTTTGGCAGAGTATTATATCTCTGACCGATTTAGCGAACCTTTATGGGCAATGGCTCACCAAAAGGAAGTGGATTTTATAAACGCAGAACTTTCTACTAAAGACAATCTGTCTCTGCTTGACTTAGCCACCGGACCGGCCAGAATTGCTGCTGATCTAGACACAACACCAATGCAAAAAGCTATTGCCGCAGATTACAGCAAAGCAATGCTAGACATTGCAGAAAAGCGTTTATCATCAAACACTTGGAATACCATGCAGGTTGATGCTTTCGACGTACCTTTTGAACCACAAAGCTTTGATGTGATAACTACCTTTAGATTTCTTAGACACTACGAGAATACGGATCGGGCACGACTTTACGAACAAATTAGTAACATCCTGAAACCAAACGGATTGCTCATATTTGACGTACTAAACCAAGGAATGCTTCGTGGTAACTATATTGAAAAATTTACCGGCGCGTGGGACAAGTCCATCGTCGATATCACCTATACGTGGGATGACATCGTAACCGAAATGGAAGAATTTGGCTTTGAGCAAGCAAAACATGTTCCCATTCTTAATAATTGGCAAGCCTTACGTTCTAAACAAAACGAACTACAAACAGCCAAGACTTCTTACGACAAGATAGTAGATACTCTCAAACAGATAGACCAAATCGAAACAACATCTAACTTTATGTGGATCACCTCCTGGAAAAAACATGCATAATCTTATCGTTGAAGGTATTGAACTTGTAGGCAAAAGTTATTTTATACACGACCTGTGGAATGCAATCGAAAATGAAAATAACTCAGGTCAAGGCATTCTTGATGGATGCATCTGGATAAACACTGACGTAGGACTGTATGGTACTCAAGACGGATGGCAATTGATTGATAAAAATGTTGAGCTTGCAAAAGTACTGACACACCGTAATATTATCTTCGAAAAACTCCATCTAACCCAGCATCTTTATACACAACAAAAGCAAAAAGAACTATTCAAACGTTACGACGACATACTGCTCTCCCTTGGATTTAAAGTTATTGTTCTAACCATTGATGAAGACGAATCGTTAATTGAAAAAAGACTCAAGGAAAGGCTACAGAGTAATCAGTCATATAAGCGCATTGCTAAAGACCCATCATGGTACCTAGAAAAACAAGCTGGATTACTTGAGATAGCAAGCAAAACCTCCCTTCCTGTACTGAAGCTAAATAGTTTGATAATACCTCATACACTCTATAAAGATGCGCTTGACTGGATTAACAATTGATAACCGAGACCTCTTCGGTTGCAAGAACTTCTCGTAACTGAACAATCTCTTTTGCATCCTCCCCTAGTACGCTCTCGTAAAGCCCCAGCGACTGCTCAATCATTCCAGGATGCCAACAGGGATACTTACTCGCCCACCAAAACTGATCCGAATGAAGTGACTTATCAAAATCATCAGGCAACCCAGACGCGTGTTTTCCGTTTTGCACAGCCAGATTAAAAAGTTTCCACTGAAGCTGCTGAATCTTATTTTCAGGATTGTCCCACCGTGGAAATTGACGTACGCTACCATGTTCTTCGAGACTAATACCCCACGACGAATCAACTGGCTCTACAAAGCGAAATTCCCGTGCCGATTGATACAACTCGTGCAGTGTAACGAGTTGTATCTCGTCTTGTTCACATAGACACGTTAACAAATTCAGATTGTGTGCGTGGTGATACCCAAAGGTTTCTGCATCTACAGCGATTATCACGTAAGCATCCTTGGCCTCATCGCCATGTCTTTGTATCATTTCTAAAAGTGAACGCTCCGTCAGGTCATGATCAAAAGCGATTGCCAAAGAGATGGGTCTATCCCTAAAAAATACTCCCAAGTTGCCGTTATTTTTTTTGTAATAATGTTTTGCAATTGAAAGAGTGTTATGCTGCCCATGCTCGTCAACACCAGCCCCAGGAAACGCTGATTCATCAAGGACAATCCACTCGTATCCCATTTTTTCAATCGCATCCCCGACTCGATGATCATAAAACATCTCAGGCACAAAAAACCCGTGAGGTTTTTTGTAATTATCCCCCATCCATCGTGTAAGCCAGTATTCGTTTACTAAGTTCTGACGGAAGATTTCTGATTCAGGAAGCTTTGTTAGTAACGGATGATACGCTGCAGTTGCGGTACATTCAATCGCTCCTCGCAAAACTTGAGTCTTATATCTATCAAGCAACTCGTGCTCGTTATTTGCAATTAGCTGCTCGATTAAAGACCCACTCAGGTTAAGCGTAATCTTTGCCGCATCACATCGCTCGATAGTTTCAAGAAATGGAAGGTAACTTCGTTTAGTTATTTCCTTCGTAACATGCGGATATTGCGTAGGAGGCTGATAGGCATGTAACAGAATAGCAAGTTTCATGTCTTACATAAATAGATCAACCGGACGATATCCGGCTGAATCTTTTAACTGATTGCGATCGTGAATCTGCATTGATTTCTCGTATAAATCCACATACTGACTCGTTCGATTCTCCCAACTATTATCTTGCATCATGCAGCGTTTTTGTAACTTTCGCCACACATCTTTTCTACGATACGTTTCAATAGCACGGATGACTTGTGCGAATAAGCTCCACGAAGAATAGTTTTCGAACACAAACCCGAATCCTTGGTCAGTGTCGGGATTGTAGGCCTCAACTGAGTCTGCCAAGCCACCAGTTTTATGAACGAGCGGAACAGCACCGTATCGCATTCCTTCCATCTGGGGAAGTCCCGAAGGCTCAAATCTGCTGGGAACCATAATAACGTCAGCACCTGCAAAAAGTAAAAATGGTAAATCATAATCCAGCATTAGATGACCACCAACTTTTCGTGGATACTTCTCGCTTAGTTCACGTATTTTTGTTGCAATTCCCATATCCCCTCCTCCAATAAATACAAACTGCACATTGAATTCCTTAAGAAGCGTTGGAATGATTTCAAGCACAAGATCTAGCCCCTTTTGATACCCCTCGAGCCTTCCCACAAAGCCAAAAACGGGAATCTCCTCGTTCTTTTCAAGATCAAACTCTAGCTGCAACGCAAGTTTGTTTTGTACACGACGATTAAGGGTGTATGAATCGAAATTCGCAGAGATAAGTTTATCGGTTGATGGGTTATACTCCTTGTAATCAATTGCGTTAAGAACTCCTGATAATTTTGACCGCGTTTCCGTTAGCAGACGATCAAGCCCTTCGCCATGTTCTGGTTTGAGAATTTCGCGCGAGTACGTTGGACTCACCGTATTCACCACATCAGCATACATGATTCCTCTTCGCATAAAGTTGAGTTTTAATAACCGGTCGTTTAACAGATCAACAATAAGACTCTTACCATCATCGTAATCATGATCGGTTACGTTTCGATGATCAAACATCCCTTGATACGATAAATTATGTATGGTAAACACGCACGGAATCGATCCAACAACGGGATCCTCTCTATAATTTCTATGAAGGTAATCAGGCAAACATCCGAGCTGCCAATCATTGGCATGAATGACATCCGGAACCCAAGTATCGTTTGCGCGTATGAACTCAATAGCACCACGTGACAACAAAGCCCAACGAATCGCGTCGTCTTTGTAACCGTACACGTTTGCCCGTAGCTCGTAATATTCTCGATTTTCTAAAAAGTATACTGTGGGACTACCCTCTCTTTGATGTTTTTTTACGTTGCACAAAAAGAACGGTGTTTCGGGATTGTCTGTTGGCACACGCAACCCTTCCTGCACCATCGTCAAGGAATTGACTTCCTTCTCATCAATAAAACCAAACTTGGGCATAAACAACCGTACATCGTGCCCTTGGTTATACAAAGCCTGGGATAAATGAGCAATTACCCGCGAAACCCCTCCAACACTTGCGTACGGTGTTACTTCGGGACTTACGATAAGGATTTTTAGAGCTCCTTCTTTTTTCCCCGATGCATTTTTTGTTACATGAAATAGATCTTCAACCTTATCAATCAACCCAACT
>CAYZXG010000095.1:0-4281 GCA_964482365.1 uncultured Candidatus Saccharibacteria bacterium
CGATTGCGTCTCTCCCCTTAACTTCCATTGATTTAATCTCTGAGAAAGGTAGAGCAGATCCTATCGTTACTTTAATATGCTCAGCCATTCGTTCACCAATAATAAGATCGTGTTTTCGACGAATATATGTTGCAATCGCTTCATCAATCTTGTTTCCTCCAACACGCGCTGTATTGTGAACAACGATCCCGCCTAAGCTAATAACTGCAACTTCAGTTGTTCCTCCTCCAATATCAACCACCATGTGCCCTGAAGGTTCTGCAATTGGTATACCTGCCCCGATAGCGGCGGCTAAACTCTCATCGATAAGATACGCTATGCGAGCTCCTGCCGAAAGCGTGGCATCAAGCACTGCGCGCCGTTCAACACTGGTAACTCCGGCTGGCGCACACACCATAACTTCCGGTTTGAAAAACCGAATTCTTCCTGCAATACTATCTAAAAAATATCGAATCATTGCCTCCGTAACAAAATAATCAGCAACAACGCCATCTTTCATCGGCCTGCGGGCAACAATATTAAGCGGGGTACGTCCAAGCATCTCCTTGGCCTCATTGCCAACCGCAATAACTTTATCATCGTCTTCTGAGACTGCAACAACCGTTGGCTCATTAAGTACAACGCCCTTACCTTTTGCGTATACGAGAGTATTGGCAGTGCCAAGATCAATCCCAATTTGGGGCATAAACATGAGCGTATTGTAGCATAACGACAAACTAAATTTTGGCAATAATTCGCCAAAAGTGGTATCATATCGGCATGAAACGCAAACACTACGTGTATCTTTTCTCCACGTTTCTTCTTATTACCATTACCAGCTTTGTTATTACACTTGTTGCGAGTGGATTTAGAATCGGCAACGACGGAACCATAACTCAAACAGGTATCATCTCTATAAATTCGGCTCCAGACGGCGCGTTAGTCTACATTAATGATGTACCAAAAGACGCAACAAATACCAATATAACTCAGCTTAAACCAGGAACGTACTCAGTTCGGCTCGAAAAAGAAGGTTTTGTTACCTGGCGAGAAGACATTAAGGTTGTCAAACAAACAGTAACACGTGCCGATGCACTATTGATTCCCCTGTACCCATCGTTTAGTCCCCTAACATTCACCGGCGTTATTAATCCCGTACTCTCACCTGATGGGCAAAAAATCATTTTTCAATCGATAGAACCTAACAACGCGGGCGTCTGGCTTTTGGATCTTACCGACCGTCCCTTTAACCTAAGCTCAAAGCCGCGTCAACTTCTTGTTGACACAGAAAACCTGACATATTCTACGATGAGCATTGTGTGGTCCCCAACAAGTGATGAGATTCAGCTTTCGAGTCCGAACGTCATAATGCGCGAAGGTGCAATACCGAACATCTACTATTACTCGTTATCATCAAACCACATGCTTGACCCAACCCCAACGGGTATTCCCGAAGAATGGGCACAAACCATTGCCGATGAGCAAGACGCAATACTCAAAACGCTTCCCGAGGAAGATCAAATCAAGATAACGTCGTTTGCCATCCACTCATGGTCGCCCGATAAATCACGCATACTGTACACAACGACGCAAGGTGATTCCACCGAGTACAACATCTATGAAGTTCCCGGCATACATACAAACACCCAGCCTTCGCCAACCCCACCGTCTCACAAAACCATTACCAACCCCATACTAACCGTTGACTCAAATTACACCATTTCATGGTTTTCTGACAGCAAACACCTTTTAGTGGTACATCAAAACGACGAAGCATCAGGCGTTGTTGAAATAGTAGAAGTTAACGGACACAACCGAACACAAATCTTTAATGGATCGCTATCACAAAAAACCGTATTTCCTTCACCAAGCGGAACAAAGATCATTATTCTATCAAGATTCAACAATGAAACTGACGGGTACAATCTATACACCCTTAACCTTCGCTAGTTTACTTTACAAGTGTTGACTGCGGTTTAAGATGAGCTTCACGAATAATAGTGCGTTGAACTTCTCGCGGACGGCCAACTTTTTCAAGAACCAGTTGCGCATCTTGGCTTGAAACCTGGACAACAACGTTGCCGTATCCATACAATGTCGCTTGAAGACCATCAATCGTTGCTCGAACATCTTGAATCATCTGAAGGCTTGTTTCCCTGTCATCGTGGGTAAATAACGCCCGCTGCGTAACAAGCACCAACCGTTTATCGGTAAGAAGATAAAACGTTCCGCGCCACAAATTAAACTGCCATAAAAACATTGATAATCCAAGAACAAACGAGCCTTCACTCACCCAAATCAACAATTGCCCTAAAAAGTTTTGCATCCATGTTGATCTAAGAAATTCAGGCAGCACAATGTAATCAAGGAAAAAGGTAAACGACATAAGAACAAACGGCACAAAAAGCATGAGTAAAATAGAGTTGCGGAACACAAACCAATGTTGACGGACAAACATGACAACCGTTTCATCAGGCTCAAACTCAATGCCGTGGTAAAAATTATTCTTATCTTTTGTCTCCATTTTTCTATTCTAGCACTTCTCTCGCATCGGTAGAACCTATATCTAATATCTAATATCTAATATCTAATATCTAATTGTCTCTGCCAACGACACATGGGATATAATAATGAGCGAGGTGGGTATATTAAGCAGGGACTAGATCAATTGGTAGATCGCTACGTTCGGGACGTAGAGGCTCCCGGTTCAAATCCGGGGTCCCTGACCAACAAAAACGGCGTGCCTTTGTAGCTCAATTGGATAGAGCAGTTCCGTCCTAAGGAAAAGGTTGTGGGTTCGAGTCCCGCCAAGGGCACCATAAAACTGCTAAAGCAGTTTTTCTTGAGTTTGTTGAACAAACTCAATTTTCCCTTAGGTTTACACAGCAAACTCAACGTAGTCTTAGGGATGTTGTATCCAACATTTTGCGTGACTTCCCATTGTACTCAAGATTCGGACAAGTTGCATGAGTACATGCATACATGTTCTAGAAACAATACCGCTATGCTTACCCGCTGGGCTCTAGAGTTTACTCTCCAAGCATTAGTTTGCATCGCTCAACTGTAAAATCTGTCGATCCGCTTTCTAGTAACGAAAGGCAATATTTTGTTGAATTGATGTCACTTTGAAGTTTTGCATGTTCGGCTTTTTTGAAAATTAATGACGTAGTGGTCGTTTCAAGTTCTTTTGCAGTGTTCTGATATTTGATCCACAAAATGGAGATTCCGACCAAAAGAGCCGCGATCACAATAGACATGATTTTTGGAAGCGTGTTTTTGTTTGTCATGGTTATAGCGCATTCATTATACCTAAAAATGATTGTACTCGTCCCCTCACTGGGCTCGTTAAGGGCCGGGCCCTTACGGTTTGTCATGTTTTAGTATCCAGGGGTAAGGTAAAGGTAACCGTTGATCCTTTTTCCTCACCATCGCTACTAATACTAATCGTGCCACCATGGAGCTCGACGATTGATTTGGATATAAATAGTCCAAGTCCTGTCCCGGTTGTCCCTTGTTCGAGCGACGAGTTTACTTTATAGAACTTTTCAAACATGTGGGGTATGGCTTTTTTAGCTATTCCATGGCCGGTATCCGTACATGAGGTGTATACGGTGTGGTTTTTTAAATCGATCCCCGTTGTGATACGAATACCTCCTTTATCGGTGTATTTGACCGCGTTTGACACAAGATTATTTATAACCTCCGCAATACGCATCGGATCAACGTTTACAAAGATATCTTCAGATGGAGTATAAAAGGTAAGGGTCAACCCCTTAGTACCAGCGAGGTGTTTTAACTCATCAACACGTTCGCGTAAAAGCGTAACCCAATTCGTTGTTTGAAGGTTAAGTGTTTTCGAACCCCCTTCGATTTTCGATACCATTAGCAAGTTTTCCATGAGAGCCGATAGTTGATCTGCCGATAGTTTTACGCGTTCGAGTAGTAACTTATCGTCGTCGGTTAAACTCATCCACGCATCATTTTTCATAAATACGGATAGATACCCAATAATAGACGTTAGCGGAGTTCGGAGCTCATGTGCTGCCATAGAAACAAAATCAAGCTTCATCCGTACGAGCTCACTAGCCTGCGTTACATCCTGAACCGTAATAATAAAATGTGCATCACCTTCGTTGTGTTCTGGTGAAAGCACGATCGGCGAAATAATGAGATTGGTATAAATGGTTTCTTGGTTTTTGTTTTTAAGTTCTACCGCTTCTTTAGTGATTGATGTATGTAGCTTAGAGATATCTTGCGTCAGATCAAGAGTAATATACGCTGCTAGCTTTGTATCTAATACCT
>CAYZXG010000096.1:0-4183 GCA_964482365.1 uncultured Candidatus Saccharibacteria bacterium
CGCGAAGCCATGCTTAGACTAGTATAGAGAGCCTATTCCACAAGGTCAAGAGGTAAGACACGATTGTTAGCGGATATCAACAAAATGAAGCTCCCCTGTGTTGGTATTAGAAACCAAAACTTCGTTTGAGCCTGGAACCATTGCTATATTGTTTAACCCTGTACTCTGAGCAAATGACGCCTGAGACAACCCGATAATGTTTTGCATTTTTTCAGATTTGATGTCTAATACCCCGATCGTATTGTCGGCAAAACTCGTGACATAAATCTTGTCTCTTTGCGTATCAACAACCATATCGCTGGGAAGTGAAACGACATCAATCTTGCGATCTATTCTTTGGATAACCGAATCGAGAATTGCTAATGCACCCGTATATTGATCAAGGATCAACACAACACCCTGAGTATCTACCGAATACATCCTATGTGGTCGACCACCAAACTGAATTGTTTTTATATACACACGATTTTGGGTACTTATGACTCCAATAGTTCCTGCTTCACGCTCAGCAACATACAAAAACTCTCCATTGGCACTTAATGCAACATCTGTCGGACCCTTTCCAACAAAAACAGACGATACAACCTGCATATTTTTAGTGTCGATAACATCAACCGTATTCCCATATTCTGTCGAAACATACAGGAGTGATGTTGTTGGATCGAAAACCATTCCTCCTGGTTTTGTTTTTACTTGTGCCCGTGAAACTTCAACAAACGTGTTTGTGTCAATTTTTAAAACCCGATCATCACCAGCGCTCACATAAAGCATGTGGTTACTTGTATCGAGATATAGCCGATGCGGAAACACAACGGGAATTACACCTTCAATCTTTTTACTTTTAGCTCCAACCACATAAATAGTACCGTTATCAAAACTAGCAACATAAAACACACCAGCTGTCGCGTTGTAGACCATATCCGAAAGATCATCAATCGCATCAACTCCTTCAACCCTTGTCACCGTTCGTTGGATTGGTGTTGGCATAACCCCTACTGCCTCATCGGGTTTTTTAGCAATCGAACTAACATACCAGACCACAATCATAGACAACAGTAATACAACCAAGACCACAACAATGCGTACTGCGTTTTTATTATTCATTACATTACTCAAACTGCTCCTTACTATAACTAGGTCCCGATTCAAAAATGGCATCGTTTGCTTTCTCATTTGACGCAAAGGGGTTTAGGGAAGAGAAAAACGACGAGACTGCTTGGCTTACGCGTGAGACGATCGAAGTTGTCGCCAAAGCACCGGTACTTTTACATGCAACATTTGTACTATCAATAAATGAGGCCGGGCATACACGTGTAGCGCTCGTAACACCTGTTCGAATCTCGTAATGCAAATGCTGAATGTTAGTTTGTCCTGTCATACCAACGTATCCAATAAGATCTCCACGTTTTACACTCCATCGTTTTGTCTCTCGTTGATTGCCATCACCGTACGCACAAGCAGTGTCGTTAGGTAGCGTTGACGGAAGTGGATAGTCGATGCTTGGATCGGGAAGTTGGTGGGCATTAATCGTACGATACGTACCCTGACCATTTACTACCACGATATATATTCCAAACGAACCAGTTCCCTCTGCCTGAACCGCCTTATCAACACACCGAAATGCCGTCCCATCCATAGTCGCATACACCGGAAACTCACCGGCAATATCAACCGCCTTATAATCATCATGCTGTCCTTGATTCACCACATTTCCATTACTGTCATACGTATTCTCTGCGCACCATGAACCGGCAGCCATACCCTTTGGACAAATTTCTTGGTCCGGCTCTGTTACTGCTGGTGTTGCACATCCCCACCCAACTTTTCGATATGCCCGATCCGAAGGCCACCCACAAGGAGCCTCGGATGAAGCGTCAACATCGCCACCAATATCCGCTAACGGCTGTGGTCCTCCTACCCCAAACCCAAAGGGCGGAATATTTATCAGTGCACCTTGATCATAATCATAATAGCTGTAATTGCGATTAAGTCCCGTTTGACCAGTACCATCTTTTTGACCAACATCTTGTCCCGTAGAGTTTTCTGAAATAAAACCAGGCTGAGGAAACACATATGCCGATGCGCACTCATCACAGCGAGAACTATTCGCGGCAGTGGTCAATGAATTCCCAGAATTACCTACAGCCGCAGGAGGAGAATAATCCGGATTATCAACCTCAATCATGACTTCACCGCACGTAATCGGAGGAACCACAACGTCAGGACCACGAATAACCCACGCCGGAACAACACACGAGATATTACTCCCAACTGGCGATCCTTGCGTTCCACTCGGTTTATTTGCAATCGGAGCCGGCACAGTAGTGCAATTTCCCGTAAGACTAATAAAGTACACGCGGTCAACACCGGTCACGTACACAAACCCATTCATGAGTGCGTACGCGGCAGACTCAGGATGCCCCGCCCAACCCGTAAGTGATACAAGCGGTGCAGGCACATCGGCAAGGGGTTCCCAGTATCCAAGATCTCCCGAAGCAGGATCAATGTATGCTCTTGAAAATTTCGTGCCACTAATTGCATATAGATATCCGTTGTACGAAAACAATTCTCCGCGTAAGTTACCATTTCCGGGAGGGGCTGAAACATCAACAAACGCACCCGACGTTGTTGCATCAGCATGAACTTCTATTCGTTTAAGTCCATCAACAACACTGGTTCCCGCACCGTCCATAACGGTAGAATAAATAAATCCTTTATCGCCATCCCCTTTTACAAACGCTGTTTTGTAGTGAATGAATCCAGGGTTTGCGGGTGCTGCCTTTGTAAACTTGTAGTTTCCGGGGCCGACTGGTAATTTTTTCTGCCAGAACTGCAAATTATAATTGTGTGCCCCACTCGTATCGAACGTTCCAAAATAATAGAGGAAATCCGCAGTATCAAATTGAGCAAGCACCAACGATCCCCACTCTTGGGCTATATCGAACGCATCAGAGTTAGCATCAAGCTGAACTTTTGGACCAATTGAATTATCAGGATTAATAGCGTGCGTTAAAACATGACCATACGGTGTTTTTATAATCCCACCGTTATACGAAACCCAATCGTCTCCCTTTATGCGCGGGTCATCATACGAGGCAGACTGCCACGTACCTAAACTTCCATCGGTATATTGGCTTGCATAGTACACGGTGTTTGGTGGATCCATGGTTGTTACGTAGTACACGCCGTTAACGCCAATTGAGCCTGACTGGTGCGTTTGAGTAGCGTTAGGAATAAGTGCTGTTTGGCTCCATGCATCACACACATCACCTATAACTGGATCGTAATTAAGTGGGCTTTTTGCCGCACGGACAATTTTGTCGGCATTCACTTTTCCATACTGAACACCAACAACCGGTGTTTCGAGTGACGTATTTATCACAATATTTCGTATCTCGTCTGCGGTTAATGCCGGATTTGCAGCGCGCGCTAATGCTACCGCTCCCGAAAGAATTGGTGCCGCCATGGATGTTCCCGAATATGACGCATAGGTACCATTTGGAACGGTAGAAACAATTTCTTCTCCTGGTGCAATAACATCAACCCAATTTTGAGGCGTACCATTTGCGTCAGTACCATTTCTTTGAGAGAACGAACTAATTCCTCCATTGGGAGATAACGCTGCCACTGAAATGACGTTGTCAAAAGCGGCAGGATATACTTTTCGATAAGGATGCTCGACAAAATCATTTCCCGCTGCAGCAACAACCACCACATCATCTGCATACACCTGATTAATCGCTGATTCGAATGCACTATTAAACGCATTACCACCAAGACTCATATTTATTACCTTGATGTTTTCATTACCATTTACAATCCGATCATGAATATCGGAGAGTGCCGTAATCACCGGGCCCACATAGCAATCTAATGGTTCACACACGTTGTATCCAAGAAGTGCTGTATTAAATCCAATAGACGCAACCCCCAGTGCATTATCAGTGTGAGCACCGATGATACCTGCCACATGAGTCCCATGATCACCGCCCGTAAGTTGAATACTTGCTGAAGACACAAGAGAACCCTTTCCCGAAAGATCAGCGACCGTAAAATCAGGAGAGTCATCAATGACAGCAACAATTACCGCCGCGTCTCCCTTTGTTACATCCCACGCACTTTGAGCTTCAATCTCATCAAGCCACCAAGGAGAATTGGGGGATGTTTGAAGTGAGTAATCATT
>CAYZXG010000097.1:0-4119 GCA_964482365.1 uncultured Candidatus Saccharibacteria bacterium
CATGAGAGTAATTATAACATTTTGATTTATATGACGCTAAATAATGAGGGGTGGCCTGAGGCCCTTTTGCATTACTGGGATCGAATCGATAGTTTACTGTCGGTACCAAAAAGTGATAAAGAAAAAAGGTTGTTTTTGTTCCGCATCTGATCTCATAAAGGTCTGATATCATGTACCAATGACCATCTACTTAGTGCGGCATGGTGACACGGGAGTCAATGCGCAGCAGCAACAAGCAGACACCCCACTTTCTCCTAAGGGTGAGGCCGTTGTTCGGGCAACCGTTTCTCTTAGGACAAATATGAACGCAATTGGCAGACGCACAAAATCGACGCTACTTTCAAGTACTCTTGTGCGTGCACGGCAGACGGCACATATTATCGCTGACGAATTTGAAATTCCGCTTCAATTTGACCCACGCTTGAACGAAATTGATATTTGGTTACATGGGAATGATCAAGAGATTACCCAGGAGGAGATTATGGCAAAAGTTACCGTAACTTCAGACAAATTAACATCGCTCGTTACAGAATATTTTTCAAAAGATACTACACTGGTTTTGGTTACGCATGGAAATATTATTCGAACCTTTCTTATGTTTGTTGGCGGAATGTCACTTTCCCAAGTTTTGGCAACAGAAATTCCTCACATCTCGGTAACAAGCCTTTCGATTATCAAAAGTCCATCAGGTGAGATAGGGGCTACGATACAAAAGATCGCGGCAAGTTGGTAACAAAGCGGCAAAATGTGTATTTATGACGGTTCACCAAGAAGTGCAAGAATCTGTTTTTTTGTGTATCTTCGATCGCCTCGAACGTTAATTCTGATTGGTTGAATGAGTCCTTTTTGTTCCCATCTTTTAAGGGTAAGACGAGTGACTCGTAGAATTTTTGCTGCTTCACCAATCGTTAGTATTTCTGGATATTCTTCCAACATGATATGTACAGACTGTATCATTTCGATCAGTTTCTGTAAATATAGATATCTAAAAAGCAAATAGGGCTGAATGCCCCTGTGGACAAACAGCCCTACTGCTTATCGCAAAATTGTCATCACGTGACAATTTACTTAAGTTCTACTTTTGCTCCTGCTGCTTCAAGTTTTGCTTTCATGTCGTTTGCTTTTTCAGTAGCAACGTCTTCTGCAATAATTGAAGGTGCCTTGTCTGCAAGGTCTTTTGCTTCTTTAAGTCCAAGTTCTCCGTTTATTTCTCGGATCGCTTTGATAACTCCAATTTTGTTGTCTCCGGTAGCGGTAAGTTCAACCGTGAATGAATCCTTTTCTTCAACAGCTGAAGCATCAGCACTCGCGCCCTGTGCGGGACCCGAGGCGACAGTTTGAACTGCCGACACGCCAAATTTTTCCTCAAGAGCTTTTACGAGTTCAGAAACTTCAAGGACGCTTAATCCTTCTATCTCTGTGACTAGCTTTTCAAGATCTGCCATTATGCTTCACCCCCTTGTTGTTTTTTAGTAGAAATCGCGGTAAGTGCAAAAACTAAATACTGTAATGGGGCTTTAATCGTAAGCGCTACATTAGTGATCGGTGCGTTGAGTTGACCCATAAGCCTTGCAATTAGATCTTCACGTGACGATAAGCTGGCAAGCATTTCGATCTGATCAGCACTGGTGTAGGTGTTTTCAATATAGCCACTTTTTATAACGGGAAGCTCGTTCTTTTTAATAAACTCGGCCAGTTTTTTTAATGGTGAAATAATGTCTCCTTGGAGAAAAATCGTAGCGGTTGGTCCTGATAGGTCAGATTCAAACTGATCTTCATGTTGGGCGTTGTTGTTTTTGAGCGCGATCTGTAGCAGCGTGTTTTTAGTCACACTGAGGCTTGCGTTGTCTTTCTCAACGGCGGTGCGTAGTTCTTCGAGTTTTGAATGGGTTAATCCTCGGTAGTCAACAAAAACACTACCATCAGCAGCGGCGATTTGCTTAGATAACTCTTCAACTTTTTGTATATTTTTTTGATTTGGCATAAATTTCCTGCGTAGGAATTATCCTGTGGATTACCCAAAGGTTAGGACCTACGGTCTTCGGATTTTAAAACGATGCGTATCGTTACGATGCATATCGTTTCCCGTACGTTTCATTATAGAGTACAAAGGCAAGAGGGAGGGGACTATGTACAAAACATCCTACTTTGCCACGTCGACCCCCATACTTTTCGCAGTTCCCTCAATTATCTTCATCGCGGCATTGATATCTTTTGCGTTAATGTCTTCCATTTTTTGTTCCGCAATTTCGCGGATTTGATCTTGCGTTACTTTGCCGACTTTTTCTGTGGGAACGTTTCCGCTTCCTTTTTGCGCATTCGCAGCTTTCATCAAAAGTGAACTTGCAGGAGGCGTTTTCATAACGAATTCAAAACTTCCATCGTCATATACCGTTACTTCAACAGGAATGATCTGTCCGCGTTTATCTTGTGTTGCCTGATTATAAGCGGTAACAAAGTCCATAAGGGGAACACCATGTGGTCCAAGTGCGGTACCCACTGGAGGTGCTGGTGTTGCTGCACCTGCGGGCAAATTAAGTTTTAGTATTACTTTTACTTTTTTAGCCATGGTTGTTTTATAGTTTTCCTACTTGTAAAAAGTCTAGCTCGACTGGTGTTTCACGTCCAAATATTGAAACAAGAACTTTAATCTTTCCTTTAGCCTCGTCGATCTCTTCAACTGTTCCTACGAAATCAGTGAACGGTCCGTCGATAATTTTAACACCTTCGCCAAGACTGAACTGAGCTTCGTACTGAGGCGCACCTTGTTCGGTAAATAATTTTATTGCGTCAACTTGTTTGTCGGCAAGCGGGGTAACTTGATTTTGGATCCCCACGAATGAGGTTACGCCGGGAGTTCCACGAACTGCACTAAATGTTTCATCGTTTAACATCATCTTTACAAGTACGTAGCCAGGGAACATGCGTTCGGAAACTTCGCGTCGTTTTCCTTCCTTAACTTCGATTTTATCTTGTGTAGGGATAAAAATCTCTTGAACCATACTCTCGATACCAAACGATTGAAGTCGTTTTTTAAGGTTTATTTCTACCTTTTTTTCATGTCCACTGTAGGTGTGAGCTACGTACCATCGAAATTCGTCTTTTTTCTGTGAGAAACGATTGCGAGTTGGAGTAGAAGTCTCGTCTGTTTTGCTGGTTTCGGTAGATGGTTCTTGAACTGTTTCCACGGGGGGTTGTTCAACGTTTTGCTCGGCCGCATTTTCTGATGCTGCATTGTTTTGGTCCGTTAGTTGTTGTGTCGCTTGTTCGTCCATTTTAGAGTAGTAGCAGTTGTTCGAGGGCTTTGGTAAGAGCAAAATCAATTGCTCCAACGTATACACTCATGCCAACGGTAGCTATTATAACAATTGTTGTCATCCTCGTCGTGTGTTTGCGACTTGGCCAGTTAATTTTTTTCAATTCATCTCGTACGTCAGCAAGGAAAGCGAGTGTACTTTTCATGAGGCTTTGATTTTATCACGGAGGCCAGTATAATAGCAATTAATGCCCACGGATAACCCTATGCCTCAGCAGTTTTTGAATACGACTTCAACACGGCCGATGAGTATAGAAGAGTCTCGAAAACGAATTCAATCATTGGTGAATGCAGGAAAAAAAGTTACTAACCACAGCGATATTGTTCCTGACCATGTTGAACCAAGGGTTGTTGGTCTTGCGCGTGGAGTAGACCAACGAGTGCCAACCTCATTTACGCCGAGTCAATTGAGGGATGACGTTCCAGCAGAAAAAAAACCTGAAGATCCGCAATATGAACAAAAAACCCCTTCCATTCAGACTAAGGAAGCTCCGTTAATGCCCCCGTCGACTTCCGCGGTAGAACCGGTAACCGATGCGAAAGTCGAACCAGCCTATCCGTTTAATGATGCGCGATATTGGAATCATGTATGGTCGGAGATGTATGAAGATAAGCTGCTTACTACTGAGCCTGCAAGGATCGGATCAGAAAAAAAGGTTGTTCTGTTGGTTTCACTTCCCCAAGATAATGAAATCGAAATTGCAGCTGCAGAGCAGATGTTTGCAAGTCTGACTGGTCTTACCAATAAACCAAATAAAGTATTTAACGTTGCCGTTGGTCTTTTCCCTCAAACCGAGATTTTG
>CAYZXG010000098.1:0-4095 GCA_964482365.1 uncultured Candidatus Saccharibacteria bacterium
GTGGTATAAGGTTGCCTCTTTATGGACGAGGGCGGATCAGAACAGGGATTTGCATTACAAGAATAATGTGTCTCACCGTACACAAGTGAGATCTGTGCCAGGGTTTTTGTTTCGTTTCGATGACGGATCGGAACTTCAGGTCATGCCGGGAGACAATCTTTCTCTGGTCCGGGTTACCGTTAAGTAGCGCTCAAATCAACTCCCTCAATTCGTTGGGGTACTTGACACGTTTGAGTTTCTTCTTGGGATCGAGCAACAGAAGTAGTCAAAGGGGGGGGCCAGAACATCGGCCCCCTTCTTTTCAATCATTTCGCTCTATTTCTTTGAGCAACTTTATCCATAACATCTTCAAATCGTATTGCCTTTTCATACTTATTTCCCATCCATTTATACAAATTAATTTCCAAATTTGAATGCTTTTCTTGTAGCTGCATTATTCGCGCTGCACCAACTCCATACAAATCCATAGGTCCTCCCAATACAATCCTAACTTCACCATAACCCTCCACTCCAATTCGTCCTGCCAATCGTTCAACCGCTGTATCAATTTGTTCAACAATTTGTGCTGCTGCGTCCATAAAGTCTTGAGGTGCCAGTTCTCCTTGTGAACTAAAAGCATACGTATCAATGTGACCTAAATCACGCTCAATGGTAATCGTAAGCGGGGCTCCCGTTCGGTCAAGTTGGCGTCCAACAAGTATTGCAAGCGTTTCTTGGGTTGGGTGATCTCTTGGAGCTTCAGTTACGGTAAGTGGGTTTTTTATTTCAAGAACTTCAGTTGATCCAACAATTTCTAGCGCACGTTTTCGCATTTCTGAGGATGGTTGTGTTGTTTGCTCAATATATCGTTGTAGCTGTTCCCGCATGTGTGGAGTTGCGTGATCACGAATGAGCTCTGCTGCGCGATTTTGGGTTAGTGCATTAAACTCAACTTGAGAGTGTTGCCTAAGTGCAAGTGGATACTGCAGTGATTGGTGGGCCCGTTCAAGATTAAGTGCAATATGTAGCAAGTCATAGGGAACGTGATCATAAAACTCCTCGTTGTGAGATTGTTGATATTCAGGTGATGAAACTATTGTTTCAAGTATTGTGAGATATCGTTCTGATACATCAGGTCGATCATGCTGGGATTGTTCATAAAGAAGCTGTGAAAGTTGTGTGTCAATCATAAAAACAGCGCTATCTGGTGAAACGTATTTGTTTATTAGTCTGCTATGTTTTGTGGTTTCTGTTTCTTGGTGAGTAGCCCACGGTTGTAGTGATTCGTCGGGTGGCAAAAGAATTTCGTTTTGGGGATCATAGATTTGTGCTATTGAGTGAGGGTTTTCTGACAATCCTTCATACCAAGACAAGAGCTTTGATGGTTCGTATTCTGAAAAATTTATGTATCCTTTTGCAATTTCAGTAAGTGCAGCTCGGGGAGATTCAACCATAAATTGTTCAAATCGTTCTCGAGAAGCTTGCTGTTTCTGGTTTTGGGTAAGAAGTTCAATAGCGATAATCTGCGGTTTGGGCAAAACTTCTATGTCCTGTCCGCGACGTTTTTTTGCGGGTTTTTCACGTGCTTCTCGAGATATTGCTAAATCTGATTCACGAATTAAAACAAGGTCGTCTCTAGTTGGTGTGTACCAATCTGGTATTTGTTCGTTCCTAAACCGGTTGCTTGCTACAAAAGCTCGTTCACGCAGGTTTTGGTTTGGGTAGAGTGCAGGGATTATTCTAAGCTCCGCATGTGCGTACCTGAGTTTTTCAGCTGCAAATTGCATCTCTTCTTCGGTCAAACGATCGACATCAAAATACGCTTCGATCATGTTTTGAATTTCAAGGGGATCAAGACCCGCACCTGTTTCGGTAGGGGACGAAATAAGCGTCATTATGTCAGCATTTGATGGGTGAGTATGCCCATCGATCCAGTTTATGCCTGGTTCAATATTCTCAACTCCAACACCTGACTGTGCTTCGCGATTATTCCATTCATCTTTTAGTCGGGAAAGATCAATGCCAAGCTGAGCTACGATAGGGTTTGATACATTGGCAGCAATCTGAATTTTTGAAACATCTGTTTTTTTGCCATCAGGATCGGGCTCACTAAATGCCATAATGACCACACTTGCGTGCCTTTCAGATCGAGTGTCCTGGTAATTATATCCTTGAGCATAGCCTCCCATGGGAAGGATCGTGTCGGCTTCGCGCAAATCCAAAAACCCCACGTTTATTCCGTTTGCCAGTCCTACTACTTCGGGTAAAAACTTTTTCATCTCTACCCGGTCATGCTCTTTTACCGTGCGATTGAGTTCTACAAGTTGTGACAATTCGGGGTGTGCTTCCAAATCTATCGATTTGTCGGGAGTCCATTTATCTGCCATGAGTGTTTCAAATATTTCGTAACATGCTTCAATCCCTGCGGAAACGTCCGTTTGAGAAACACCATTTTTGACTTCGGGGTGTGCAAAATGTTGCAAAAATGCACCTCTAAAAAGATCGGTAACAAACGGAGGTTTAACGCCTTTGGGCATTGGTCGGGTTTTAAGGTCCAGCGCATCAGCGTATTCAGCCCACGAACGGAGCAATGCTTCTTGTTCAGGTTTTTCGGTGGCAATCCTTTCTTTATTGTCCAGATAAGTTGCATAGGCGATTGAAACTTCCTGTTCGCCTGATTCTGTTTGAATCGTTCGGTGAGCGTAGTTTCCATAGGTTGGGTCAGCGTGTGATTTATCGTAGGATGTCTCAAGTTTTAGAGTTTTCGGGTCGTCTTGAACCTCAGGGGTTGATCTGCCAAACTGAACAGAGATTTCTGCATCGGCCGAAATATTGCCCATGTAGCGTTGTAAACAGTACGAAACTATTTGGTCGGGGTCGGGAAACGGTCTGCAGTATCCAAACTCAACAGAACCAAACCGAGGTAGTGTTTCGTTTTTTTCTGGTGAGTCGGTTGTTTCAGCGAGGTCTGCCAGGTGTCGCATGCTAAATCCACTTCCTTCTAACGCTAAGGCTCCTTCTGGTTTTTTTTGTTCTGGGGGCATGGATATATTGTATCCAGTTTAGATGGTTTGTTCTATAGTAGTTTGGTAACTTCGTTTTGTAATCGGTTGATTACGCTTTTCCATTCGACTAAAAAGGTAGAAAGATATTCTGGTTCAGGGTCGTTTGTTGCGTCATCAAAATACACTAACGATTTTAGAATATGCATGCGGTTGTATGAAACACCGGTAAATTTTTGTTCAAACATTTCAAAAAGTGCCGTAAGAGTAAAGCCCGATTCCAAAATAACATACAAATCAATAAAGTCCTTTTTTGCTCCTCTGCTTGATATGGCTGAAAGTTTCATACAGGCAATATCATTAATGCTTGCTACGGATACCTTTTCAAATTGCGACATGTTGGAAATGAGGGGATAGGTGTACAGCAAAAAGCTTACTTTTACGGTGTCGATTATGCAGTCGATTGTTCCAGGTGCTTCTTGGGTAATGGTTGGACTAAACGCCGAGAGGTTTTGTAGCAGAATATCGCGATCAAAAGGTTTTTGGGCAAAAAAATCAAGATCTATGGATTTGCGGTGTCCAAGCTGCAAGGCAAGCCCCGTGCCTCCGGCAAGATAAAAGTCCGACAAAAAGTCATGTTCGGAGAGTTTATCTAGAACCTGTTTTGTTTTTGGGTAAAGGGTTTGCGGAAACATTGTAGGTTTTCTCTAGGTATATTGTACATAATCGACATAAGCGCGCCGGTTTTTGGTGAGATTTTTTTACTTGTAGAAAGAGTCGTAGTTATCTGATCTTTGGTAAAATTGCTGTTCATCCACTCGATTGCTTTTTGGTCGCCGTATTCAAGAATACGCTCAATAATATACGTGTAGTGTTTAGTGAGTGATAAAGAAGAAACGTTTGTATCCCAAAGAAAAGGGTGTAGAAACTGGGGGATTATTTCCATAAGGTAATTATACATGGTGAGAAGACATGCGGAATTAGTAATTAGTAAATAGTAATCAGACATAAGGGAGGGGGTGAAGAATGCAAAATGAGGATATTAGTTCAGACTTGGTTGGTAGTCTAAACTAATTGAATAATGGTACTGAACTGAGTACGCCATTTTTCCTAA
>CAYZXG010000099.1:0-4079 GCA_964482365.1 uncultured Candidatus Saccharibacteria bacterium
AGAGTGCTAAAAAACCGTTTTGGCCCTGCAGATAAGGTAGAAGTGTACCAGATGACAGGTTCTGGTTTGGTGTCTGCCGATGACTATCTTGCACAACTCATTAAGACAGATAGTAATCACTCTACGGGTTCGGTAAAAACGGTAATTATGGAAGGTTCTCGTCCGCTTATTGTTGAAATTCAAGCGTTGAATGCACCTGCTCAATATGGTAATGCACGACTAGTTGTTACGGGTCTTTCAACAAAACGAGTTCAGATGTTGCTTGCGGTGCTTCATCGACGATGTGGAATTAATACAACTCAATACGACATGTACGTAAATGTGAGTGGTGGGTTTAAGGTTGACGATCCTGCAACAGATGTACCGATCTGTTTGGCAATTGCATCTGTTGTGAAAGACAAGCCTATGGCAACGAATACGGTATTTAGCGGTGAGGTAGGGCTGTTGGGTGAAATTAAACCGGTCAGCTCCATAGAAAAACGCGAAGCGGAAGTTGTAAAGCGAGGTTTTTCAGTTGGTCAAAAAACTAAAACGTTGAGTGAATTGATAAAAACTGTTTTTGCATAGGGTAATGGGCACCCTTGTGAGGCGCCCATTAATTATTGGTAGTGTCAGTCTAAGGTAACGTAGTCAATACGAGCCGAACAACGTCAATGAGATTTGCGAGTTCCTCGGGTGGTTGTTTAACGGTAATGGTCGCAGATTCCGGGATCCGTAGCAGTTTTTTGTGCATGGTGAATGAATATGGCCCGATTAGCGAGAATTGACCGCGATTTTGTCTCGCTTCAAAAAGAACACAGGTGCGATTTTTCGCCTCAACAACAACTCCGTACCCACCTTGACCTCCTTCTTCCCAGGTAAACAGTGCGCCTGGCTCAAAACGTGTTGGTGGCATGTAAAACTCCTTTTTTAGATAAATGTGCGAGAGAGTTCAGCTAGATGCACAAAGATTATAACAGTTAGTTTGCTAAGCGATAGTACCGTATTTGTAAGGAAACATACCGCAAAATTACTGTAGTATCTCGGAAGTTTGATCAAGAGAATGTCTGGCAGTGCGTAGAGTTCTTCAAGCCTTACAAGGTTTTTTCGAGCCTGCCTTTGGAATTAAGATATTCTTCATAATAATCAAGCGCATTTCGAATGTGAGTATCGTGTGTCGTCTTTATCAAGGTAGTTGTCAGTCGAAATATCTGTTCAAAGGTTGGGAATTGTTGAGGGTCAATATCCGAAGGTTACGTATAATTAAAAAAATTGTAGTGCGGTTGGTTTAGTTGATACTATAATAAAAAAGACCGAGAGGATAAATAATTCCCGGTCTTTTTTTTTGTGGTTCCTACGTTGTCGGTTATTCATTGTCCGTTATCCTGAATTCAGGATGAATTCGAACATACTCCAATAGTTGAAGCAGCTGCTCGACTTCGGGTCTTTCACCCTCTTTGAGTTGATTCAAGATTTTTTCAGCATCACGCTCCGAAATAGGTGCAAGCGTGTTTTGTGATGTGCTTATTGACACTCGAGTTAATCCCATGTTACAAACCCTTTCTCGTCTAGGCCTTGCCAAATTCTATTCGCAAGTTCGGTTTTATCTTTCCCTCCAACTCCTCGTTCAACAGGAAGACCTGTTTGTAGATTATACAGCGGAATGTCACTATCAGGCGATGGAATTACTATAACCATAGGTCGAAAACTGTGTTCTTCGCAATAGGCTGTAAGTTGCTCGCTGGTAGAATGTACTCGATCTGATATATGTACCTCGAGTTCATTTGGTAGTGAGTCAAGGTCAACTCCTGGTTTGTAAACAACGCAGTCCATGTCTCCGCGAAGATATACTGATTTAATCTGAACAGCAACGAGGGGTTGCCCATCCTCCAGGTCAACCAAAAAATCGACTTTCCCCTCCATATCTTCTTCGGTTGTTGAGTAATATACGGGGTATCCAAGTTGTTCTTGCAGGGCATACGCAACAGCAAATTCGCCAAAAAACCCTTGATGAAATTGTTCCCTGGTAGACCCTTCAAAGAACTTGTTATAAAAGCGAACCATTGATTGGACTTCTTCTACTATTCGACTGGGTGAAAGGTCGCTTTGAATGTGCAGGAAAACAAGGCGCCTGACCAGGGTTTTACCCATTTCGGCACCGAGTTCACTGATGGGGACGTTTCGTGACTCTAATAATGTTCTTAGTTCGGCTGCACGTTGTTCTAGGGTGGGTTCTGTCTCATCGTTTTCTGACGCTGGAGCTGTTTCGGGAACAAGAGGTTGTCGTTCGTGGGTGAGCGGATCTTGAATCATGCGTAAAGTATCTCACGAAACTGAATCCATAACAAACTAATCGACTTGTCCTACTTTACATATTTCCCAACCATTTCCCAGTTTGAAAGCGGTTCGGGGTAGAGGTATGAAAGAGTTTTCTGCCGACTTTTAGTTTTTTGTTCGAGTTGTTGTATTGCTTTGGTTACGGATTCTACGTGTTTGGTATATCGGAAAAATTGTTCGTCCGTTATGTTTTGGTTTCCGGTGGACAGGTCATTTGACAAGATTTCCCTAAAGTAGGGGAGGTAATTGGAAATTAGGTCAGTTCTAATATCTGTAATTGCTCGTTGTTCTGCTAATTGTGCTAGAAGTTCATCACGGACTTCTTTGTCAAGTTCGGCAATGATCTCGTTCTCCCGCTCAGGCTCTTCTGGTGAAAAAAGCATATTGAATAAATGTTGGGATTCGTGAAGTGCAATTACGTGAGATATATTGGCATCTTTTGCTGTTGGGGTGTCGGTTGTCTCATTGATTCGCAGTAGTTGATGGTTTGGATTATCTATCCTCACCGCAGATGTCTCGGGGTCAATTGTTATTGTAATTTCATTTACTGAAATAGTAGGGCTTTTGACTGTTTCAAAAAGGTTTTGTTTTGGTCGGTATACAAACCAACCGTTTGATGTTTTGGTTATGGTGGCAATTACTTGGGAACCATTGTTTGTCTCAAATACCTTTACGCTCTTGGTTTGATTATCGTCAGTTTCGATCGAAATAAGGATGTTTTGCCGCTCTTGGGTTTCTAATTCAATAGTTGTTTTTGAGGCTGAAAGGTTAAGTAATTCATTAGGTTCCGTTGAAGTACGGGCCGAGGTTACCTGTTCATGTATTGTGTTTTCGCCCATGTTTTCAATAACAACATGGTTGGAAAGTGTGGAAATATTCGAATACTTTAGCACGAAGGCGTTTGCATTGCTAAGCCAGTCGTGGACCTCTGCTTGCGTATCTTCAATTGGTGTTTGCTTTGTAAGTTGTGAATTGCGTATACGCGCAATGGTTGAATATATGGTTTCCATATCTAAACGGTTGTAGACCTGGATCATTATATTCATGGGCATAATACCAACTTCAATTTTTCCGGCTGGTTGCGAACCAAACAGTGCTTCAAAAAGTTCATCGTCGCTCGGGTATAGTTCTCGATATGATAATACCGTTTTGTGTTCATCGACATATTTTTGAATACCAGATATTAAAGTCTCGACATGTTCTGTTGGGAGGCGTGCTGTTTGGGCAAAGTTTCGCGCGGTTTGAGTAAGTTCAGAGCTTTCAATGCTTGGGTTTTGCCAGACCATATCGTATAACGTTTCAAAAAGGATTGCAGTTGTTTCTTTTTGCAGGGTAAGGTTTTCCCTAAACATATTGATTCGTTGTTTGAGTCCTTCTCGGAAAGCTTTTTGCTCAATTCCAGAAAGGTTGTGGGCTTGGAGTCGTGCATTTTTGATTTGTGTAAACTCGGATTGAGCGTCAAATATATGAGTTGGTACCTTCTCGTCTGGTTTTGCTTTGGGTTCTGTATCCACTGCATGGGTTAAAACATGCTCGGTTTGTTTTACTTTTCTTGATTCGGTTATTGCGGGGAAGTGGTTCATAGGTAAATTATACCGCAACAAATTGTGGATTGATGGCTCGGTGCTTTTGGATTCGACGAATCGTTAAGTGGTTGAATAGAGCTGCTACTTGACAAATACTATGGGATGTGTTAAGATATGTACAGGGCACTGTTCAAATAAGCGGTTGGTATTTACCACATTCCCAACCGCTCATTTTGC
>CAYZXG010000100.1:0-4049 GCA_964482365.1 uncultured Candidatus Saccharibacteria bacterium
GACGCAACTTCTTTACCTACAAGCGGGTCTGTTGGTACCTCTTCAATAACGACAACTGTTTCACCCTGTTTTACGAGCTGTAGCCTATCGCGCGCCTCTTTTTCAACATACTCGGCAGTTTGGCGGTATGCCTTTTCTTGCTCAAGTTCTTTGTATTGGGTTTTGAGACCCGAAACTTCACCTTCGAGGGTATTAGTACGAGAACTTGCAGAGTAGGTCTGAACCATTACTTTTACCAGATTAAACACAACAAAAACCAAGAGTACAAGAATTATTCGTGTAACTATGACGTTTTTTTGCATGATATGGGTTAATTGTATCAAACTGCCTCTTAACTAAACAATATATTTCACACCAGTGCACAAAAATAGCCTATACATAATACTATTTGACAGTAATCAGTATTGGTGTTACTATATGTACTGCTATGATCTTATTTGACCAAGCGCATGCACAATTTGTAAATTACCTCTCAACGGAAGACCGCGCTGGGTCTACTATACTCGCATACGGAAAAGATATCGAGCAACTTCTTAACCATATTAGAGATAATCACGGAAAAACACACGTACATCACATTGAGACAGAACATATTCAGTCCTTTTTGGACGCCCTCGAAAAACAGGAATACACAAAAAAGAGTATTTCTCGAAAAATAAACTCAATTAAAACTTTTTTCAAATTTTTGAAAATCAACGATTATGTTCTCGAAGACCCATCAGCAGTTATTTCTCATCCAAAATTTGAAACGCCCGCGCCACGAATCTTGTCTGAAATGGAGTTCCGAGCGCTTCGAGATGCGGCACGCGACGATGTTAGAACGCACGCAATTATTGAACTTCTTTTGCAATCAGGCATTCGAATCGGTGAACTTTCGGAATTACGACTCCACAACATTGAAATAGATGAATCCAAAGAATCCGGTGTTTTGATTATTGACGGCTCACGAACAACCCTTTCTCGACGAATCCCTCTTAACCGTGCCGCATCTATGGCAGTTGGGCACTATTTAACCGAACGACCAGAAGCTGAAAGTAATCACATATTTATTACGCGAACGGGAAAACCACTTTTGGTACGAAACATTCGTGCAAGTATTGATCGTTACTACAATAAAGCTGGCATTGAGAATGCTAAGGTAAATGATCTTAGACACACATGGATTGCCCACCACATAAAACGCGGAACAAGTTTAGTCATGCTTTCAAAACTTGCCGGACACAAACGCCTTGCAACCACCGAGAAATACTTGAATTTTATTGATTCGAACGAAAACACCGGAGTCACGCTTGAAGAACTCTAGACTGTGATTCTTTGACGATGGACCTCTCCTAACTTCTTATTACTTTTACCTTTTACCCAATTTTGGAATAGCTTTACCTGGGATCAAAAAGACCCCAGGCAAGTTTCACAAACACTCTAAGCAGGCGACAAACTAGCAAGCGTTTTATCATCAAACAAAGCTGGTTGGAGAGGCACCGCCTTCTCTTCAACTTGAGTTGCGCAGCGGAGTTCTCCACAATTTGTACATTTGGATTGAAACAACCCTGGACGTACCGTTGTAACAAGAACCGGAGCCATCTCCCTGCATTTTTTGCAACGGACATCAGCAGCAACAGTTTTTTGCACAACAACCTCCTCTTTAGGTTAGTGAATCATTAACTCTGGGTGCTTTACCAAAAATGCATCTGCCGCGGCACGGACAGGATCATACGGAAGAAGCATTCCCAAAACAACGACCCCAACGATCACAAGAAGTGTAATAACAGAAACCATTTTTTCACGCTTTCATTTGTTAAACTACTTTTGGATAAAACTCCAATTTTTGGATTCGTATCGAGTATAGTCCGCGAGTGAGAGGTATCACAACAAGAGAATTTACTTGGCCCGAAAAGGATATCCCAACCGAATAAGAAGTAACCTACTAACACGCGAGAAACTACAAGCCACCAACCATTTACTACAACAACTCTTCGACCTGAGGCTTAATACGCATAAACATTTTATTGTGACCGTTCATGTTTGGATGAACCCCATCGTAAAGATCGCTACTAACCAACAGATCATCCATGGGAATATACATAATGCCATGTGCCTCACAATATTCCATAATTTCACGCGATACTTTCTCGATGTGTTCGTTTTTATAGGAAACTCCTTGCTCCCATGCTACAGGAATTGTTTTAGATTCATCAACCAAGGTTGGACCAATAAACACAATGCTGTTTGTAAATTTTTGTGTGGATGTTACCAATAGATCAAGATTATGGCGCACTTCATCAGTAGAAACAAACAGTTCGTTCGTATCGTAGTCCGACCGTGCATCGTTAATGCCAACGGCAAACACTATTATTTCGGAATCACGATGTCGCGACTCAACTTCGAATCTTCGAACCAAATCAGTTGTTGTATCGCCCGTAACACCTAAGACGTATACCTGAACATCGCCTTGCAAAGACTCAAAATAATTACGCAAACGCGTTGCCCATCCTCCAAATTCAGGATCAAATGAACCCCACGTTATGCTGTCGCCAAATATACAAATATTCATAATTGTTTGTGGTAAACATCAATCGAACCAATCCGAACCATTATCGCATCAAAGCTAACTACTTGTCTGACTAATGTCGCTACTTTCTTTTGTTCTGCTCAGTTAACTCAATCGGCAATTTTTCAAATGAAAGTATCGGACATTCATTGTTTATCCAGGATTCGGTGATATTAAAAACTTTTGTATACACAAAATCAGCACTTCCAAACATCGCATCGCTCCAAACAAACCCCAGCTTTAGAGCATACTCTTTTACTTTATCTTCGGTATCTGCCTCAATTTCAATCCAGGGATTAAGTCCAGGCCATGTATCAACGTCAAACTCAACGTCCACATCCTTTATGACATAACGAAGTCGTTTTGTTTCCTGATAAGCTTTTTCAATGAGCCCTACCGACCTGAGAAACTCTCTCGCCTTATCAAAACTATCAACCTTGACCTCAACCTCTTCTACCCCGTCTAACGATTGTTGCGTAACCCTTTTGTACGTCATTGTTACCTTATCAACCTCGTCTCTAACGCGAGCCCATGCCCCCTCTTTATGTATGGGTAAATTATAAACGCATCTACGTAATAACCTTTCATCAAACACTTTTTCCGCACCTATCTCCTCAAGCTTTTTAATTATTTCACCTTTGGAGATATTTATAAATTTTGCCTCAATTTCTTTTGCCATAATTATGTTGTTATTGTTTAACATTGGTGGACCTGAGGGGACTCGAACCCCTGGCCTCGACAGTGCGATTGTCGCGCTCTAGCCATCTGAGCTACAGGCCCACGTGATGTACCTCATAATACCGCACAAATAACCGTCACACATCTTCTTTACTGGGCTAGAGCCTGCTCTTTAGTTTGGTCATACCAAACTTATAAAAACAAACTTGTTTGTTTTAAGCCATCTGAGCTACAGGCCCACGTGATCTTTACATAATACCGCGTAGAAAACAGTAATGCATGTCCTCTTCTATGCTAGAGCCTGCTCAAGTTGAGTTTGACACTACAAACTCACTTAACAATGTGTGAACACATTGTTAAGCTACAGGCCCACGATTTCTGCTCCAAGTATACCGCATGGTTTGCCAACAAACCCACTTTACTTGACTAAAGCGCTTTAGTGTAGTAAAGTGCGGATATGAATTGGAAAGACAAAAACAAACAACAACTGATTACATCCCTTCTAGAGCTACAAACACGGGACGAAGCTCAAAGATTTTTGCGTGATCTTATGACTGAATCTGAGATCGAGGAGTTCTCAAAACGGTTTGAAGCAGCACAACTTTTGACCCAAAACGTTCCCTATTCGCAAATAATCATTAAAACAGGACTGAGTTCAACAACCGTAGCCCGCGTTTCAAAATGGCTTAACGGTGACCTTGAGGGCTACAAAACCATTATCAACCGCCTGCATCACCATACCAATCCCCAATCGGGGAGCGGTATGTCGTGATAGTAACTCTCACTTTTTGACGGCATTCCCCTCCTCACTTGGAGGATTTTT
>CAYZXG010000101.1:0-4040 GCA_964482365.1 uncultured Candidatus Saccharibacteria bacterium
GACTGTTGTAAAAGGAAACTTAACTCCTAATCCCAAAAATCTGCAGAAGTCGGGACATATAATATGCTCCGCCACCAATCATTATCAAGATTGCTACAAGGGCAAAAAATATCAATCGCATACTGTATCAAATGTACCGTATTGCAGGCGTAAACTCAATACCTAACAGAAGACAAAAGACGCGGGCGTATGCAATACGCCCCTACGAATACCGGGCGGGATGACCCCTGCCTTGCCGGCAGGCAGGCCGCCCCTACGGAATACAACAAACGCGGGCGCACGCGGTACGCCCCTACAGGTGTTTAAATTTGCGAACGAGTTTTAAACGTGAGAGTTCACGCTGTAACGAAGCCTCAACTTGTGCCATATCTATATCGAGTGGATTTTCTTCCAGTAGTTTTTCGGCACTACGTTTTGCCTCCTCTATCTTTGCCTCATCCAACTCCTCTGCCTCTTCGGCCATATTTGCCAAAATTTCAACTTTATCTGCATGCACCTGCAAAACCCCACCATCAACAAATAATACAAACGGCTTTTCTTCGCCTTTTATTACAATCAAAACTTCCCCCATTCCCAATGGCGACATGAGTGAAACGTGGTTAGGCAGTATTGTTACAACCCCTTCAACTGTTGGGATAGAAACTTGCTCAATGTTTTCGTTGTCGAATACCGTGCGCTCAACTGTGGTAATTGTTGTGTGTAGCATTTTTTAGGTTAGTAATTAGTAATTCGTAATCCGTAAACCGTAAACCGTAAACCGGAACTCATAAGTCGCAGACCGTAATGAGTAGAAATAACTAACCCAATACTCAACGATTATTCACTCTTTTTTCAATTTTCGAATTACGGATTACGTATTACCAATTACGCTTTACGTATTACGTATTACGGTTTACGAGTTCCGAATTACGCTTTACGTCTCCTTCACTTCCTCAATTCCACCCTTCATGTAAAAGTTGTCTTCAGAAATGCCGTCAAGTTCACCATTAAGGATCATGCCAAATCCTTTGACCGTATCTTCACGTTTTACATACTTGCCTGCTCGACCGGTAAACTGCTCTGCTACAAACATGGGTTGACTTAAAAATCGCTGAATTTTTCGTGCGCGGGAAACCGTAAGTTTATCTTCATCTGACAACTCATCAACACCCAAAATCGCGATAATGTCTTGAAGATCATTGTAGCGTTGTAAAACTTTTTGTACACCGCGCGCAACATTATATTGTTCGGCTCCCACAATTTGCGGATCAAGCCCTCGTGAGTTTGACGCAAGCGGATCAACTGCAGGATAAATTCCTTGTTCAGAGATAGCACGTGAAAGCGTAATGGTTGAATCTAAATGTGAAAATGTTGTTGCAGGCGCCGGATCAGTGTAATCATCGGCGGGAACATAAATTGCTTGAAGGGAAGTTATCGAACCTTTTGTCGTTGAAGTAATACGTTCTTGTAAATCACCCATCTCTTTTGCAAGGGTTGGTTGATACCCCACGGCAGATGGAACACGCCCTAAAAGTGCTGACACCTCGGCACCAGCCTGGGTGAACCGGAAAATATTATCAATAAAAAGCAGTACGTCACGACCTTCGTCCCTAAAATGTTCAGCCATGGTAAGACCGGTAAGTGCAACACGCATACGCACTCCAGGCGGCTCATTCATCTGACCAAACACAAGCGCTGTTGATGTAATAACACCCGACTCGGTTGTTTCGCCAATAAGATCGTTTCCTTCACGCGTTCGTTCACCAACACCTGCGAATACGGAATAACCTTGGTGAAAATCAGCAATACTACGAATAAGTTCTTGAATGATCACGGTTTTTCCTACTCCCGCTCCTCCAAACACACCGATCTTTCCACCCTGGATAAAGGGAGCGATCAAGTCAATGACTTTAATCCCTGTTTCAAAGATTTGGGGTTTTACTTCTTGTTCGGTAAGTAGTGGAGCACTTTGGTGAATAGCTCGAGTTTTTGTTGCATTCACTGGACCTTTATTATCAACAGGTTCTCCCAAAACATTCATAACACGACCTAACACTTCTTCACCAACCGGAACCATGATCGGTTCACCACTGTTGGTAACCACCATTCCTCGTACAACACCCTCGGTAGCACCAAGGGCAATACACCGAACAATCCCTTTGCCTAGCTGTTGTTCAACTTCAAGCGTGAGATGAACCTCATCAACCATAAGCGCACTAAAAATTTCCGGCACATGACGCTCGTCAAAGGAAACGTCAATAACATTGCCCAGAACTTGCGTTATCTCACCCTGAGTTGTGGTGTTTTTTGTATCTGTCATTTTTACCTTATCATTCTACCCTTTGGTTCCAAACTTTATCGCACCGACTTTTCGTAACACATTACGTTGACCCTGCAGCTACAATCTCTGAAATCTCTTGTGTAATAAGCGCCTGACGTGATTTGTTAAACGATAATTTGAGCGCGTCGTTAAGACTTTTTGCGTTATCAGTAGCGCTTTTCATGGCGATCATGCGCGCACTATATTCTGACGCAACCGCCTCAAGCCGTGCCTGGTACATTTGTGTTTCAAGATATCGCGGAATAAGCGCATCAAGAATCGCAAACGCATCTGGTTCAAAAACAAAATCCCCCGTAGATGTGTGACCATCTTTGCGTTCATACTTATCGTCAAACTGTGCAAATAATGTTTCGTCAAACGGCAACAGCATTCTACTTACCGGGACATACGTTACGGGATTAATAAAATCAGGATAGATAACTATCACACTACTAACTTTTTTATCGATATACTCTCCCTCAATCAGTTTAGTGATAGGACGAATGTCACCTGTTGTTGGATTTTCAGACAGATGGGAAAAATCGGCGGTAACGGTTACATCATTGCGCGCGAGTTGTTCACCAATCTTTTTACCGATAGAAATTACCTCTACATTTTTGCCTTGTTTTTTAATTGCATCAACTGTTTTTAAGGTGTGACGCAAAACTGTTCCCGGAAGTCCACCCGCAAGCCCTCGTTGAGTTGAAAACACCACAACAAGAACAGTTGGTGCATCTTTCGAATAGGTTGCATCAAAAAGAGGATGTAGTGTCGAAACGCTCTGCTTTAATTCAAAAAGCATTACTTTGATTTTTTCGGTATACTGCTTGCCATGTAGCGCACGGTCTTGTGCTTTTTTCATACGTGATGCGGCAACCATTTGCATTGCATGCGTAACTTTTTCGATGTTTTTTACCGAAGTGATTCGGCGTTTAATTTCACGTAATTTTGACATTTTTGTAGAAAGATAGCTCGGACATTTTTACAAAACCCGCTAGGTTACTCTTTTATAGCGTATGTCTTGAAAAAATCTTCTAATAATTCGGTAACATCGACAATGTTGGTCGACTGCATGTATGCAATGAACTGTTCTTTAAAATCTGAGATGCCTTCGATTGAGATTTTGTCAAGATACCCCTCGTTGACAGCAGTAATAAGGGCAATCTGGGTGGCAACGGGCAACGGCTCGTATTGTGGTTGTTTTAAAATCTCTTTGATTCGACGACCGCGCTCAATTCGTGACCGAGTTTTTTCATCTAAATCGGCACTTCCAAACTGTGCAAATGCTTCAAGCTCTTTAAAATGTGCGAGTTCGAGTCGCATCTGACCTGACACCTTTTTCATTGGCTTTGTTTGTGCGGCTCCACCAACA
The DNA here is from genome assembly GCA_964482365.1 of uncultured Candidatus Saccharibacteria bacterium. GTDB lineage: Bacteria > Patescibacteriota > 4484-211 > 4484-211 > CAYZXG01. The sequence continues at coordinate 3,672 of CAYZXG010000101.1, forward strand.
CGTGACACTGAATTGCTCGGATCAATGGCAGGCCTAAACCCTGCGTTAAACATTTCGTTCTCAAGATATATCTGGCCATCAGTAATGGAGATGATGTTTGTCGGAATATACGCGCTCACATCGCCAAACTGCGTTTCAACAATAGGAAGCGAGGTAATTGACCCTCCACCACTTTCATCATTCAAGCGACAAGACCTCTCCAAAAGTCGCGAGTGAAGATAAAAAATATCACCTGGGTACGCTTCTCGGCCTGGTGGACGACGAAGAACAAGTGAGATCTGTCGGTATGCCCAGGCATGTTTAGTCAAATCATCGTAAACGATCAACACATCTTTACCTTGCTGTAAAAAGTATTCCCCAATAGCTGTT
>CAYZXG010000102.1:0-4029 GCA_964482365.1 uncultured Candidatus Saccharibacteria bacterium
GGTTGCGGGGAAGCAAATCATCCCGCCAGCTGCGACCAACGTCCCCATCATCCCGGAGGGGGTGGGGATTGGCAGCGCGATCGACTGCGCCTCAACCGGGGTGTATGTTGACCCCACGTATTCCCCCAAGGGAGTACAGCGAGGCAAAGTGCTCGTTCCCACCCAATGGCCGGAAACGGCAGCACTGGGGGCGTGTTTTAATACGCCAGGGACGGGCTTGGCCAACCTCACGTTGGTCATCGCCTCAGACAGAGATGCAGACGGTGTGGGTGACACCGTCGAGGCAGTCTGCACCCCCTGGACTGCTGGGGGGAACTGGCGATGTGGTGGGGGCTGGTCTCTCGCCTACACCAACACGTTGATGCTGCGTTGGGACAAGGGGACCCCAAGCGCAGGTCAATTGGCGTTCCAAGTTGGAACGCTGATTGAGTACCCCCATGCGGCTTGGGAAGCCGCGTTAACGTCTGGAGCAATTGTTGGCCCGCTGATCGGCGCAGCACGGGAGCTGCCCACGATCACCCCAACACCGACCCAGACCTCAACCCCTTCGCCGACCCCCACGGCGACTCCGTCGATACCGACATCGACGCCGAGCCCCACCTCAACGGTTGATCCGTTGGGGTAGTCGGAACCAACAACGGGATGCATCGGCCACCAGGCTTATGCATCCCGTTTTTTTGTTAGATCTGAATTGTCCGTTACCCTAAGCCATTATTCATAAAACACCTATATACTCACAATAAATTTTCGATGGGAAACAGAAAATAACGAGGAAATATGCAATCACCTACTCACTCTCGTTGCGAGGAGTGAGTTCGTTTAGCTCAGACTTTAATTTATCAATTGACGCTGTATCATTTACGTCAAACTGTTTTGCAATATATTTTGTCAATACTTCGTCCTTAATGCGACGAAATTCTTCCTTGCTCACTTCTTCACCACTATCCGCCATCTCCAAAAGTTTATTTTCAATCTTTATCTGGGCTTCAATTTCAACCTTTGCAAGAATTGTATCCCACAAACTAAGAGAAAACACAATCTTTTCTTCAGCGGTCATATAAGGGAGCGCATCTATGTACAATGCTTTCCGCTCAGGATCCATTATTGCTGCTTCAACCAGTTTTTGGATAGAAAGATCATCCATGGTTATGTGATATTGCTTCCTACAAATTGTACAAAAAATCGCACTAATGAAAATCTATCACGGGAACCCTTACGTCCATATCCTGCCTTCAATTTTGTATCAACTGAACCTCGTAATGTTGCCACGTCAGCCGCATTACCAATATCAAGAGCCGGATCATATCCTACACCAAGATCATCTGCCATATCCTTAAGAAAACCAAACCGTAATTTAGGATCGTTGGGAAGCTGAGCCTCTAGCGAATCAAGCGAATGCTCATTACTATCTGCCAACATCTTTTCAATTCCACCTGCTGTGAGTAGTCTCAATGCCTCATCAATAAGGGGTACCTTTACAATTATTGCTGCCAATTCATCTTTCTCTGCCTGTGAACGCTGACCAACAGTTTTCTTTTCTATCTGATTACGACGTACCTGCAGATCTCGTTTTGCTGTGGCTAATTCCTGACTCGATTTCGGTAACTGCCTTTTAAGTGCTTCCCGAGCAAACCGGTCCCGATCTTCACTCATAAGATCTTCAGCATAGGCAAGACGTTCTTGAGTATCTTGGGCTGCTTCATTGTCTAACATCGCCCTCAACTCAGGAGCACCTTGATATATACCAACAATCCTTTTTAGTGCAACATAGTCACGCGAAGTTTGAATCGTCTCTTTTACGTCTATAACAGGTAGTGGCGCCCCATTTGCATCGAGCAACTTTCCTTGCAAGCTGAGTTCATCACATAGCTGTTCCAAAATTCTCTTTGAATTCTCAAGTGCCATATCAGAAACTCGAGCCATAGCAGCCTCTGTTTTCAGTAACGCTTTATTTTGTGCAAAAAACTGCTCCTCGCCGTGCGTTTGCCTATTTGCAAGCTCTTCCTTCCGTCCACCAAGATATTTAACATTTTCAAATATCCCTAGTGAAGCCTTAGGTGGCTCGAGGCCAGTCAAATTATAAAATGTACTCATTTTTAAATGTGTTAGATCAGTTATGTATTGATTCCCTTTTTCTGTCCTAACCCCACTTTTTGGATCACTTAAACCGAGGGCAACTGACACTTCACCGTATGCAACTTCATCAACATACGTTAGCCCTTGATACAGCTTTGCCTGCTCCTGTGGTGAAAGAGGGGTTCCTTCATCAAGCTTTTGTGCAAGCTCCCCCAAAACCATATCCATGGTTGTAATACTTTCTGGATCCTGTTCAAATTTACGACGAAGGTGAACATATAACGGTATAAGAATAGACTTTGCTGTACCTATGGAGGCCTCATCAAGATTCGCAACCTGCTTTTCAATGTCATTTGAAGGCCCAAAGTTTGCAACAGAACGTTCATATTTTTCATTTAATGAAGTTTGTTTGCCAAAAACTTGCGCTGCAACTGCTTTCTGAACCATACCAGTATTATGAGATATTTATTGATCAATTGCAACCAACAATTTGTCCACCTTCATTTGGGCACTTACCCTACCATTGAATTCATTTTTTTCAATCGAGTACACCACATCAACCACATCCCCTACTGATAACTGCTTATGTTCCTGGGCAAGTCCAAACCCAATTCCATCAACTTGCACAATCTCCTGACTATCCGAAAACCTAAGTTTTAAATGACTATTGGTTTTGCCAACCGCGCGCATATCTGAAACCACCACGTTACGCGATACAAAAGTTGGGCGAGAATTTCCAACTCCAAACGGTTCAATTTTTGCAAGTTCCTCGCAAAGCTCAAGCGTTACTAAACTAATGGGAATAGAAACCTCAACTTCAACATCGTGAGTTGCGTCAAGATTAAACTCAGACGCAAGATCAATTTGGGCGATATGTTGTTTGAGAATCTCAACATGTTCTAGCGACAAACTAAACCCAGCGGCTTGAGAATGCCCACCCATGGTTTCAAACACATCGTCAAATCTTCGTAAGATTTCAACAATATTTACCCCAATAATTGATCGCGCACTCCCCTTTGCACCTTCGTTTGACCCAGCTATCGCAAGCACGGGTACTTTGTATTTTTCAGCAAGTTTACCAGCAATAAGCCCTATTATTCCTTCATGCCAATCTTTTCCGTATACCACAATCGGTGACATACGATTCCATTCAACCGCTACCATTTCGTGCGCTTGCGTTAACGCTTCGGTAGTCATCTGCTGACGCGTAGCATTGAGATCATCAAGCTTTTGCGAAAGATCTCGCGCCTTGCTATGATCACGAACAACAAGCAACCTTAGTGCATCAAGCGCATGATCAAGCCTACCTGTTGCATTAAGACGCGGCGCAATGACCCACCCCACCTCATAGGTACCAATCGGCTTTCCCACGATCCCCGCTTGTTGATACAAACTCAAAAGTCCCGATCTACTCGTATTGGTAAGCTTTTTAAGTCCATACGTTACCAGTGAACGATTACAATCAGTAAGCTCTTGAATATCCGCAAGAGTCGCAAGTGCAACTAAATCTATCCCTTTCTCATAATCAGCTTGTGTCATATCTTTTGACTCGGACTGTTTACGATCCTTTACTATTGCGCGTGACAAAACCCACGACACCCCTGCACCACACAGTTTGTATGAATGCAGTGTACTGCTCGTTGTTGGCAGATCAGTTTCATTCTCTGGTCTCGTATGGTGATCGGTAACGATAACGGAGTAACCACACTCATGTGCATACGAAACGGAATCTTTGGCGGTAATTCCACAATCAACGGTGATCAAAAGACCAGGTTTTTGATCACGCGCAAGTAGCTGAGACGTAATATCGTCAATAGACGCTTTTGATAATCCATACCCATGATCAACACGATGCGGAATAAACGGACGCACATTCTCATAAGAAAGATCGTAATAAATTGTTTCCCATAAAATTGCAGTTGCACTTACCCCATCAACATCGTAATCACCGTG
>CAYZXG010000103.1:0-3995 GCA_964482365.1 uncultured Candidatus Saccharibacteria bacterium
TAAACGTCTCCGAAGGGTCAGTGCTTACATATTCAGGTACTATTTGCGATAACGTTTCGGGATAGCTATCTTCAAAAAACTTGTACATTTCAATTCCAAACTGAACTTCGAATACGTCTGAGTAGTAAGTATCGTCAATAGAGAATGTGCTGTCGATAATGGAATGTGATGAATTTGAAGGAATCAGACTATCTGCGCCTTCGGTCATGTTGAATAGGGCACCCCCTGAGCTAATAACCATCCCCATTATCCCAATGGATATAGCAATAAAAGCAACAAGTCCAAACAGGGCCACTAACCACAACCAAATTTTGGTGGATGTTTTAGCAACAAACTCAAATGAGCCCTTTGCTTTTTTAACGTATGAAAAGAGCAAAACGCCAAAAATAGTTCCAACAATTGAGACCGCAAGATTAAATGGTGTTTCGATAAGATACAAAAGTATGATAGCAGGATTGTCTTTACCAAGAACGGTTGTAATACTTCCCGAAATGATTGCAAGTGAAATCGTTATGCCCATAGCAAATAAGATCACCACAATCCACCGACTAAATATTTTTCCGAATATGTTTGACACATACGCTTTGCTTTTTAGGAGTGCGTCCATTCCCTTTACGTCGTCAAACACAACAATCATGCTTGCAAACATAAACCAGATTGCAAAGATAATTCCTGGTACGATGAATAACAGCATGCCGCCGTGAACAATAAATCCTGTATAAAAAGCGACTATCAAAAGCGGCCATACGTATTTTACGGAGCGCTTCATTATCTCAACAAAGGTAACTTGTTCGTTTCGGTCTCGAACACGAACCATAATTGAAGCGGTTGACCACATACCAATAAAACCAATGAGAAGTGAGGAAGGAATCATGAGTAAACCGACAATAATAACTGTTCGCTGTAATGTCTCGGGATTAACAACCGACGTGAGTTCCACTCCAGAAAGAACCACTATGATTATAAAAATAACGAGTAATGTTCCAACTACAAGTGAAGGCAAAAACAAAAATCCAATAAATTGAAGCCAGTGTTGTTTAAATATTTCAAACGATTCGCGGATGAGATCCATACCGCCAGGGATTTCGGTTACTATTCCTTCGTTTGATGTGTTTTCAACGGGAGGTTCGTTTGAAGAAGGTGCGGCTGAAACTGGAGTTTCGCCCGAGACAGGTTCAAAGGCGTCGGCAATGTCGGTGACTTTCCAGCCAGCATTTAATAGAGAGGATTTAATAACGTCGTCGGAGATTCCTTTTTCTCGTTCAATTCTTATGTAGTCGACGACTTGTTTGTTCGCCATATCGATAGGTGGATTGTATAATTTTTGTGCGCACTGTGCAACTGTTTGTTATCGTATCCTCAATATGCCTACAAAGAGGGTGTTGTTACAAATTCTTCAGAGAAAGGTTTTATGGCCATAAGTGCTTTTTCAACAAAGTCATCATACGAAGTTCTATGTTTCCATAGAGGGAGTATTTCACGATACGGTTTGGCAATACGGTGTTTCTACTTTAGAGGAGTTGTTAATCGTTATTCTATGGTAATAGCACAGCGAATGGCCAAAAAATCAAGGATACTAATACTGCAAAGCCTAATGTGCCAACCTTATTGCGTTTCAAAATAATAATTGACGAGATAATTATGAATAATTCTGGTGGAATCGTCACATAGTTGCAGTAAGGTCTACACCATTGATGTGGTCGATGTAGTACATCAACCAAGGGATTACTAACTCCGATTGTTTGAGAAACGTCTCGGATTAAGTGATAGGTGAAAATAATAATTAGAACGGTGAAGATTATTTTCCATGCTTTATTCATTTGACAAAACATTTGGTGAGTTAAGCTAACTCGTCTTTGTGATTCGATCGATGATTATTGCCAGAACTACAAACAACCATGTACGAACAATAGTGTATCAATTTTATATGAACATGCAAGTAATGAAGGTCTAAACTGCCTATTCAAATCGCCATTCGATAAGATCACCGTCGTGAGTCATGTACTCTGAAGCGCCAACGGTTGCAGGTTCGCCGTTTACATAAAAGAGCCAGTACTTACTGTCGGTTCCACCTGTTATGCCGTTTATTGTGTCAACATACGTGCCGAATGATGAGTCTTTTGTTTCGGCTTGCGCATGTTGTGAAAGCAAGTCGAGCACGGACGTTCCCACTTTTCCTTCGTACGAAACGGTGTACAGATCAGGCTCTACGTTTGAATTGACTACGTTTTGCGGGGTAATTGTTGTTTGGGTTGTTGATGGCGTGTAGTCGGTGTTTTTGCTGATTACGAAAAGGTACGTTGCTGCGATAAGTACGAAGATTATTCCCCCTACAGATAACAAAAATCTTCGCGTTGACATATTTTGATGTGGCAAAGTCGCTGGGTTATTCATGTGTTTTAGCTTAGAGATGGTTATATCGCGTGAGATCAAATTATTCAAGTAGCGATTTGTATCGGATGACTACTCCTTGTCAGCGCGGGTAGTGTGCCATAAAATGTGTCAATCGTTTGTTGCACATTTCTATAAGGTTGGTTGCGCAGTGCAACTAATCAATCGACGTTCATTACACCCACAAGGAGCGTTTCCATGTCAGTTTCAATCGCCGACCGAGACCCTGCGAGAGTTGTTCGCGTGTTGGCAAGAAAGCCATCTGAACCTGTGCAGTTTTTTAGGGAAAGTGAACTCGAAGTCTTTCTCTGTAGATATCGCGATGGCGAAGGTGAGGATGCGTATTGGTGTGATCATGGACCTGGGAATTGTCGTGAAGAGCCTGGCACGTGTTGTTGTGCAAGGTATCTTTCCCGATTAGGTCGTGTTGTTGAACAACACTAGTCATGAGATAGAAAGGGCGGTGAGATTATCACCGCCCTTTGTTTTGTTTAACGTTATTTCCCAAGCATAAGGGCGAGGACTACACATCCCATAGATAGTGCGGCGACGCAATTTAGGCCGATTCCTACCAAAATCCATCCTGTATAGCCGATCTCATCTTTGGGAGACAAAATTGCATCAATGAGGACTGGTCCGATCGTAATGGTTGCGATCCCCAAAGACATTACGGCAAACATGCCATGCATTGTTGCTCGGTCTACGAAAACTGCAATTACAAGAAGAATTGCTGCGAAGAAAACCTGCGCATACACAAGAATATACCTCGGATTTATCTTGCTGCGCACGTAAGATTCCACGGAATTCATTGTCTTCCCAGTATTTGTCATAATTTTCTCCTTTCTGTGAAATGTGCTAAGAAACGATTGTTCTTTATTAATGAGTAGGATTATACTACAGGTCGGGGTGGATGTGCTCACCATGAGTTTGGTTTTAAGTGTCGGTGGGCATTGTATCCTATAATTTCTGATATAATCTCTTGTGTCGCACGTTGATTTTTTGTGAAGTATCATTTTTACTAAAGGAGGGAGTTACATGTATAAAGGTGCTGCTGTAAGCGATCTTCCGGTAGATGCTCCATGCAGGATTCTGTTTAAAAAAGAGGTGGGCGATTATTTGGTCTACTCATGCGTGAGGGGTGTCGTCGAGAGGGTTGAAAAAGCCCCACAGGGTGCTGAATGCCCATATTCGGTTGATGTCAAGGTTACCGAAGAAGCTCCTGAAACAAAAGCCTTTTTGGATTTTGTAGGGCAAGAAGGCGCCACTTTTTGGGTATTTTCCAATACACAAGAGGTGGAGCTTTTGTTGACAGTGCTCGTAGGTGAATCTATCGGGGCACTTCGGATGGCTCAAACGTTGAATGTCGCCGAGCAAAACAGGGACGCCCGTGTAAAGTTCATTAGCGTCGTCACAGGAGCATCCACGCAGAGGGGTTAGTTTTCACTCGTAAGAGGCGTAAGTTATTGACGCTCCTGCTCCGACTCACAGGAGTTAGGGCAGGAGTGTTTTATTATTTATTATTGTCTGTTACCGTTTCGTGAGGCGTTGCCGGCGCACGGTGATGTCAGTATCGTCATCTACCATACGAATCCGAACAGTATCGT
>CAYZXG010000104.1:0-3950 GCA_964482365.1 uncultured Candidatus Saccharibacteria bacterium
GGAGGGATATTTTGTGACGACGGTTGGAGCAAATGAAAAGCAAATAAGAAAATACGTAGAGGAGCAAGGAAAAAAAGATTTAGGGCAAACTTTGTTTGAAACAGACTAATACCCCGACCGTAAGGTCGCGGGAAGTTTATTTCACCGTATCGTAGGGATTATGCGAGAGAATATCGTGTGTATACACAAAATCTTCGCTTGATATAAATCCAACGTCATTAGTTTCTAGATTTCGGACATATGGTCGTACCATTGCTAGATCGAGCAGTCCATCGAGGCCGTAGCGGTTAATTATCTCTGCGTACAATTGGTTAGATGAATCGAGTGTTCCTTGGGTATATCGCTGACGAATTAGATCAATTATTCCAGGATGTGCGTTTTCCATATCGTTAAACATACGGAGTTGGTTACCGTATCTTCCGGCAGATCGTAGCTCGGTCGCAAGTGAACCATCTCCAATCTCTTCATGTGTAATGTATTCAGTCATCCCTTCGTTTAGACCACCCATTAACCCACCAACGAGCAGCCCTGGGTATTGAATATGTGTTCGTTCATGTATTTCCGTGCGAACTGAGGAATCGCCCCAGACAAAAGCTAGTTTTTGGTTGGTTGCAGCAATACCAGAAAATGGGATGGGGTCACAACCAATCTCGCGGAATATAGCCTCGACGATAGGATTTCCTTCGGATTTAGTTGCAGGGATGAGTACGACGGACGGTTCGTCACTTAGTCCTAGTTGTTCACGAAGTAAGGAAAGATCACCGCCCGAATCAGGAAAGTAGTGGGCAATGAATTTTTGCATAAAGTCATTAGGGGCTCCCAGCATTCCCGCTTCCGCATGTATCATGTCGTAATCGCGTTCGGTCTCTTCATAGAGTAGTGTTATTGTTTTAGCTAATCTTTTTTGGTCAGAAAAGCTACGCTCTTTGACTGCTTTCTGCCATTGGTGGGAGATTGCTAACATAATAATAATCCGTTCGCGAGCATGAATATTCTCGGGATCAAGTAGGTGTTCGGATAACTGTAACTTATTGATGATTGCCGATGCGATGTCGATGCTGCTCTCAACATCGCCCTTAGTCCCTGGATTAAGGAGTGGCAGTCATTTGAGTAGTCATGTTTAGTTCGGCCATAATCTCGTGGGCAAAGGAATTAGCGATTAGTATGGCTTGAGGAGAGTTTTTGACAACTATCGAGGTTTGTTTTGACGCACGTTGTTGTATTAGGTTCACGTCTATGTTACTCACCGCATCACCTCCCTCCTACTGAAAAGTGCTTCCCGTTTCAAGGAATCTTAATTATGAGCTAACAAGTACCTTCTTGAGGAATTTTAATATGAGCTAACACACTAACTTGTTATTTTTGCCTACCTAGGGTACAATCCACCCCGTAACAATGCCACAGAAGGATGATGTAATAATTGCAAATGGAGTTGTCACCGAGACGCTTCCGAACACGATGTTTCGTGTTAAAGTCGATGTCGGTGCCGGGACAGAAGAATCAAAGATAATTCTTGCTGTTTTAGGTGGGCGGATGCGAAAATATTATATACAGATTTTGCCAGGAGATAAGGTCCGTGTTGAAATGTCTCCGTACGATCTTGAGCGTGGTAGAATTGTGTATCGCGACAAATAGAGTTGACCAAAAAACAAATTATGAAAGTAAAACCATCAGTAAAAAGAATCTGTGAAAAGTGTAAGATTGTTCGTCGAAGGGGTGTTATTTATGTTATTTGTCCAAATAAAAAGCACAAACAACGTCAAGGATAATTACTTATGCCAAGAATAGTAGGAATAGACATACCTGAACACAAAAAAATTGCCTATGCTCTTTCATATATAAAGGGTATTGGAATTGAAACTGGAGAACAAATCGTCACGGCCCTTAATCTTGATGGTGCAAAGCGTGCCAAAGATCTTACGGAAGATGAAGTGAGTGCAATTACCACCTATATTGATGAACATTATCGTGTTGAGGGAGATTTGCGCAGGCAGGTCCGTGATAACATTAAACGACTTGTGGAGATTGGCTCGTATCGAGGTAAACGCCATAAGAAAAATTTGCCGAGTCGTGGTCAAAAAACTCGAAGTAATGCACGAACAACAAAAGGGCCACGCAAAACAATGGGTGGCGTTAGTGTAAGAAAAGCAGTAAGCAAGACATAACATGGCTAAAAAACAAGTTGTAAAACAAAAAGCAAAATTGCCGGTTGAAGGACGTGTGTATGTAACGGCAACGTTTAACAATACGATAGTTACGGTAACAGATAATACCGGTTCGGTTATTCGCACGGGAAGTGCGGGCACCGCAGGATTTAAAGGAACGCGAAAGTCAACCCCTTTTGCTGCCACAACAACCGTTCAAAACGTTGCACAAGATATTAAAACGCGAGGTATGGAAAAGGTAGATGTATTTGTCAAAGGAATTGGAATGGGACGAGACGCAGCGGTGCGAGCACTTCGAGCCGCAGGTATAGAGGTTACGTCGATTGCTGACATTAGCCCAATACCACATAACGGTTGTCGTCCGCGAAAACGACGAAGAGTATAAAATAATTATGGCACGATATACAGGACCACAAAAAAAGAGAGATCGACGTTTCGGTTTGTTGCAGGAGACTATTGTTGAAGCGCCACGATCAAAAACTCGTCGTCGTCCAAGACGAAAATCTGAGTATGGGATTCGTTTAGAAGAAAAACAAAAGGTTCGTCATATTTATGGAGTTTTAGAGCGACAGTTTAAGAGATATTTTGCTCGAGCACACAAGAATCCTTCAAACACAGGGTTAGTTTTAATGGAGCAGCTTGAAAAGAGACTGGATAATGTTATCTATCGGTTAGGGTTTGCGCCAACTCGTCGCGGTGCACGTCAGATTGTAAATCACGGGCATGTTACGATTAATGGGGGTCGTGTAGACATTCCATCGTACAGTGTTTCACCAGGTGAGAAAATAGAATTGAAGGAACATATACTTGCGATTCCAATGGTAACGGAAAGCCTTGAAAACAAGGAAGAGACGCAAGTTCCCTCATGGTTGCGTAGATCTGGTAATATAGGTACGGTAGTTCGGGAACTTACCGAAGACGATATTCGAGACGATGTTGATATTCGGTTGATTATTGAGTATTATTCGAAGTAGTCGTTTGCTAGAACAAGTTTTGTTGCATACATATGGAAATAATTGAATTTAGTTACAACGTAGAAAAAGACTTAGGCAATAACCGCCAAATAGTATCTGTAGAACCATTAGCACGTGGTTTTGGTCATACGTTAGGCAATGCACTACGACGAGCGCTTTTGAGTGGGCTTTCGGGAGCTGCTATTACCAAAGTCAAAATTGAAGGTGCTAGCCACGAATTCTCTTCCTTGAAAGGGGTAATTGAAGATACAGTTGGTTTGATTCAAAACCTTAAGGGTGTTAATTTTATGATGAATCAACCCAAGGTTATGATTGTGTCACTATCAGTATCAGGTGAACGTGAAGTTACCGCGGCAGATTTTAGGTGCCCAACAGGCGTTGAGGTAGTAAATAAAGATCATCATATTGCCACCCTTACGGACAAAAAGAGTGTTCTTACTATGGAAATTACCGTTGAATATGGTACAGGATACCGACTTCCACTCGATGATGACAAAAAAACTGTTGGAACTATTTTGTTGGATGCAAATTTTTCGCCCATTATCTTGGGAACATACTCTGTTGAGAATACCCGCGTTGGACGTCAGACTGACCTAGATAAGCTTGTTTTTGATGTTACGACAAATGGGTCGGTGAGTTCAGAAGAGGCTATTAAACGAGCTTCGGCAATTTTGGTTGAGTATTTTGCTCGACTTGCAGGTGACGCAAAAGTTTATGCTCCCAAAGTAAAAGAAAATGTGATTTCACAGGATGACGAGGCAGACAATACTGACATATCGCTATATCTTGAAGAGTTAAACTTCCCAACTCG
>CAYZXG010000105.1:0-3907 GCA_964482365.1 uncultured Candidatus Saccharibacteria bacterium
TGTTCACGAAGAAGACGCGCAAGCCCAAGATGCACTTCTTGCAATCCAAACAAAAGAAATTTTAGGTGACCCAAATCGTAAACTAACGATGCTTGATTCTCCCGATTTTTTCCTTAAAAGTGCAGCGCAAATGTATGACCTTTTTCCTGAACAACCAGAAGCGATTGAAAACTCATTAGCAATCGCCGACATGATTACTGATGACTATAACCTTCCCATGGGTAAAATGATTTTCCCAAGCTATGCAATTCCTGGGGGAATATCGCCAGATGAATATCTTCGTAACATTGTGTATGAGCGAGCACATTTGAAGTTTGAGACGTTATCAGACGAAGTTACCGCTCGAATAGAAAAAGAGCTTCGCATTGTTGCAAACAAAGGGTACAGTCCATACATTTTAATTTTTGAAGATCTTGCACGGTATTGTAAACAGAACAACATTCTTGCAATTGCACGCGGTTCTGCCGTAGGCTCAATTGTTCATTATATTTTGAATATAAGTCCACTCGATCCGCTAAAGTACAACATTCCTTTTGAACGATTTCTTAACGATGAACGACCTTCGCCACCTGATATTGACCTTGATATTCAAGACAATAGAAGGGATGAACTTATTGCGTACACGGCACAACGCTATGGTGAAGATCGTGTTGCGCAAATTTGTACCTTTGGAACGATGGAAGCCCGCGCAGCAGTTAGAGATGTAGGTCGCGTCATGGGGTTACCCTATTCGTTTTGTGATCGTGTCGCAAAAATTGTTCCACCACCAAAACAGGGGTTTCATGTGGTCCTATCTGAAGTCATACAACAAAATCCTGAGATGAACGAACTGTATACTACAAATCCTGAGGCAAAAAGACTACTCGATCTCTCCGTAAAACTACAAGGGGTTTCGCGTCATGCAGGTACACATGCAGCCGGTGTTATTGTTGCCGACAAGCCAATTACTGAATACGTTGGACTTATGCAAGACCGAAAATCGGGAAGAATTATGACACAACTCGATATGTACAGTCTTGATCTTAATGCGGTCGATGATGCCGTTGGGCTTCTCAAGATGGACTATCTTGGTTTGCGAAATCTTTCAACCATCCAAGAAGCTTTGCGACTAATCAAAGAAAATAAGGGTGTTGACGTGGATATTTATGCGTTACCACTTGATGAACCACAAGTCTATGAGATGCTCCAAAAAGGTGATACCACAGGATTATTTCAAATGGAAAGTAGTGGATTTAGACAATTAAATCGTGAACTAAAACCTGATCGATTTGAAGACATTGGCGTGATGTTAGCACTATATCGACCTGGTCCTATGGATATGATCCCCTCGTATATTGAAAGGAAATCCGATCCTACCAAGGTTGAGTATGCTCATCCTGTCTTGGAAAAGGTTCTCGCAAACACTTATGGCGTTCTTATTTATCAAGAACAATGTATGGAAATTGCAAGTGTCATGGCGGGTTTTTCTCTTGGACGTGCTGATTTATTACGACGTGCAATAGGAAAGAAAAAGAAAGTGTTAATGGAAAAAGAAAAGATTGCCTTTACGCAGGGAGCTCTCTCGCAGGGTTATTCAGAAAAAGAGGCCGAAGATGTATTTGCGTTTATTGAAAAGTTTGCTGCCTATGGGTTCAATCGTGGCCACTCGGCAAGTTATGGACTTATTGTGTATCAGATGGCCTATCTGAAAGCATTTTATCCTATTGAGTTTTTTGCAGCATTATTGACAGGAGAACGACATAATACTGATAAACTTGGGATGATTGTGTCTGATTGCAAAGATCGAGGCATTCATATCCATCATCCTGACATCAATAAGTCAGGAGTTCACTTTACCATTGAAAAAGCAAAGGATAACACCGAGTCAATTCGGTATAGTTTAAGCGCACTCAAAAATGTTGGTGATGGCGCGATAGAAGCAATCGTTGCTGAGCGTAACAAAAATGGTAAGTTTAAGAGTTTTATGGATTTTTCTTCTCGTGTTGATCCTCATACTGTTACATCAAAATTAGTTGAATCCCTCATCTATGCGGGTACCTTTACATCTTTTGGATCACAGAATGCACTGCTTAAGGTTGCACCAGAATACATAGAGGCGGGGAAGCGTTATCAAAAAATGCAGTCTCTTGGTCAGGAAAGTCTATTTGGATCAGATGAAGTTTCCGTTTCAGCACCAAATGTTTCAATGCTACCCGAAATGGAACAAGCATCCGAAGCACAAATTCTTGAATGGGAAAAAGAGATATTTGGGTATTATTTTACAAAACACCCGCAGGAAGAACATCTCAAAAAGATACGCGACTATATCGTTGCTCGATTAGGAGAAATTGACTCCTCAATGGTAGGAGGAAAAGTTGTTCTTGGCGGTGTTGTTACACAGAAAAATGTGATCCTAACCAAAAAAGATCAACGCGAGATGTGTTTTCTTACCCTACAGGACAAAACTGGCACAATTGAGGCAATTATATTTCCCGATACCTATCAAAATGGCGTTCGGCAGGTGATGCAGGACTCTATCGTTCTGATTCAAGGTCAACTTGATGAGCAAGATGACGGAACATACAAACTTTTGGCCAATAAGGTGCTTATTCCCAGTTTATCAACATAATATTACGGGGTAGCACTCTATTGACTTGTTTGCTAGAATAGAGTCATGCTATGTGAACATTGCGGCGTTAATCAAGCCACTACTCAAATAACCCACATTACCAATCAAGGGAAAGTGGTAAAAAATCTGTGTGAGCAATGCGCTGCAGAGGATCGCTCAGGGATTCACTTTAACTCTCACCGATTTGAGCCGTTTTCATTTTCAGGTGAATCTCCTTTCTACGATATTCACAACCGTTCACAAAATTACCAACATGCCGCAAGTCAGCAATCTCTAAACATTATGGATTATTTTACGGAACGAGCCAAAGGCATTATCCAGAAAGCAACCCTTGAGGCTCAATCAATGAACCATTCTGTTTTAGACACCGAGCACCTTTTATTAGCCCTCGTTGATGACGATGCGGTTGGGAAAAAACTCTTAGCTGAACTTGAACTTAAAGGCGACGACATAAAACAGTATTTGCATACAATCGTCCCTAAAGGTTCGAGTACACCGACACAACTTGAGCTTTCTCCTCGCGCTAAACGGGTGTTTGAGTTGGCATTTGATGAAGCACGTCAGCTTGGTCACAACTATGTGGGGAGTGAACATCTATTATTAGGACTTATTCGCGAAGGTGAAGGACTTGCTGCGCAAACGTTGCTAAAATTTGGCGTTTCACTCATAAATGCTCGAACAAAAGTAAGTACGAATGCAGGGAAACTCGAAAAGGATGGTTCGTATCCATCTCAATCGCAAACCCCACAACTTGACGAATTTACACGCGATCTAACCTACGAAGCGCAGGAAGGGAAATTAGATCCGGTGATCGGCAGAATGGCTGAGATTGATCGAGTTATCAATATTTTGTCTCGCAGACGAAAAAATAATCCTGTTCTTATCGGTGAGCCGGGCGTAGGAAAAACAGCTATTGCAGAGGGATTGGCGACCAAAATAATTCAGGGAGATGTACCCGAAATACTAAAAGATAAACGTCTTTTGGCTCTTGATATGGGATCTCTTATTGCAGGTACTAAATATCGTGGGGAATTCGAGGAACGTATGAAAGGAATAATTGGAGAGATTGAGAAAAACAAGCAGAACATCATTCTGTTTATTGATGAATTGCATACTATTGTTGGCGCCGGAGGGGCTGAAGGGGCAATTGACGCGTCTAATCTATTAAAACCGGCATTGGCACGAGGCGATTTACAGGCGATCGGTGCAACAACACTCACTGAATACAAAAAACATATCGAAAAAGATGCCGCACTTGAGCGAAGGTTTCAACCAGTCATCGTTCCTGAAAATACGGTG
>CAYZXG010000106.1:0-3876 GCA_964482365.1 uncultured Candidatus Saccharibacteria bacterium
CTTGGAATGATAATGGTAGTCGCCCCTCATCGGCGACCCGCCGAAAAGGCGGGGACTTACGGAGTACCGTAACAAAAATGGCGCGTTTTTAGAGATCCGCGAAGCTTGAAAAATTGAATACCGTCAACATCCAAAGTTGACTTTGCTAGAAACAAATTGTTACTATCTCTTTAATAAGGGTAAATTTATTAAAACCCTGATTAACTATTAACCAAATCATGGATGTAACAGGTAAAACAATTTTAATTACAGGCGCAACGGATGGCTTGGGCAGACTTTTAGCAATAAATCTTGCTCAGTACGGTTGCAATCTAATTATTCATGGGCGAGATGAATCAAAACTTAACACTTTACGAGCAGAACTATCTCAAGAAAACAACAACATCTCAATCTCAAAAGTCGTATGCGATTTTAATAAACCAGAAACAATTGCAGAAGTATTTTCTAACATAAAGACCTTAGATATCCTTATTAATAATGCTGGTGTGTGGGCAGAAGGAAACACAGTAGACATTACTCCAGAAAAGATAATTGAACTCACAAATGTAAATCTTCTTTCGTACCTACTGGTTACCAGAGCATTATTACCGGTATTACAAACATCAGATTTTGCACAAATTCTTAACGTTTCAAGCGTTGCAGGGATTGAAATACCACAAGATTATTTTCACACAATATACTCAGCAACAAAGTTTGGAGTTCAAGCATTTAGCGAGGCTTTGGCAAAAGAGTTCGGCAACTCCAACCTTAGAGTTATGGGGTATTATCCAGGGGGAATGGTTACAAAACTATTTAAAAAAGCAGGAATTGGCTACCAGGACGTTGAACCCTGGATGTTTGACCCACAAGAATCCGTTGATGCAATGATATTCATGCTTACGAGAAACAAAAAAGTCAACATAAAAAGACTCGATTTAGTTAATCATTTGGAAGAATAGTGTGCGTGTTTTTCTTTATGCAAACGCGGCAACATCCAGTGTTGACTTTGTTGATACAGAAGGGTATTTAACCCATTTTCTCCAGAAAACTATTTATTGATGCTTCTATCCAAACGTATCATAAACGACTATCATAGATTGTGAATATTACGATTAGGGTTAAAGACTACTCCTAAATATCTAACGTTTAAGAAGGCTCTATAACGATATAACTGGTCCAGAACCGAACATGTTTTGGAGTACCATCCTCAATGTGCGTCAACATCCAAAGTTGACATTGTTACACTCTAATCTTGATTAAGTGCTACACTATATCTAGTAGATATTAATAAAAAAGTTCCCCCACCCCCTTTTATTAAAATTTTATCTTAGATTCTTTACTCGCAAGATAGGTAAAAGCAACAGATTATGAATACGCAAACACATAAAATCATAAAAGATGATTCGGCAAAGAACCGTTTTGATATTAGTTCTTACATTTCTTCAATCGATGATGTTATAAAAAGTGAAGCTGATGATACTTTGGGATCTGTTATGCCCTTACTGCAATCAAGCCATTCCCCCTTATTTGTTTTCACAAAAGAAAATGAATTTCTTGGCCTTATTTCTCCATATGAGGCACTGTACACACACAGATATCCTTACACCACAAAAGTTTCCTCGATTGCAAGAATGCCCCCACAGATCACAAAAGAAACACAACTATATGATGTTGCTACTTTTATGCTCGAAGCTCGAGTCTATATTCTGCCATTGTTTGATGAGAATAAACAAATTGTAGGAGTTATTGATAGTAAGGATATATTCCAAAATCTTATTCAAGATAAAGATTTGTTAACATTCATCAGTTCTACGGTAAAAGCGCACACACCAATCACCGCCAACGGTAATTCTTCGGTCGGAGACATTTTTCAAACCATGCGGGACAAGAACGTTTCACGAGTTGTATTAATTGATGATAACGGAGTCCTCTCTGGAATAGTCTCACGAAAAGACTTGCACAATGCCCTGATGAAACCTACTGATAAGCAGCGGTTTGGAAAAAATGCTACGGCGCAAACAGATCGGGCATTTGATACAGAGAAGGAATCTAGAGGGGATGATCCAATAGAAAAATATGCAACTAGTAACGTACATACATTACGCAGTGATACAAAACAGGAAGAAATCATAAAGCAGCTTATTACGTCAGAACATAACAGTATTGTTCTTATAGAAAAATACCAAAAACCTGTTGGGTTTTTATCCATGCGTGATGTTTTAGCAGGACTTGAGTCACTGCGTCCCGAAGCGACAATAAATATCATCATGACAAAACCAACACGTAATGTGTCTGAAGATGATGTAAAGGAAGCTGAAGAAGTTCTTTTAATATTTGGTAAAAAGATGAATAAAAGAATCGCAATTGATAAAATTGAAGTAACGTTTGATGAGCCTAAAAGCCCTAGCGAAGAAAGTATACTATTTAATACAACACTTATTGTAAGCCCGATAGCTGGATTAAAAATAGTTTCACAAACGAAAAATAGTTCATTTATTGATGGCATTCATTCTGCAATAGCTCAAATCGAAAAGCAAGAAAGACGAAGCGGTTTGTCACGGGAAGACACACGACATACCAATTAATACCTGCAATCTTGCAAGGATCATTACCCTACTCTTTGGTTTCTAACAATTCCTACATGGGAATAAAGCAAAAACCGCGCCAACCGTTTTTGAAATTTTCTTCCTCTGCTGACGAGACATTGATGTGCGTAAGGGTTACAATTGTAACGCCGTCTGATTCAGATAATTCGATTGTCACTTTTGATGGTTTGTCCCAATCGCCGCCGTACCAGTCTTGTTCGAGAAGTTTGTTAGTCTCAACCGCCGTATTGGTTCCCCAAATCTCACCACTCCACAAATCAAACGTTGAACCCACACCATCACCCATAACCGCAATATCGCCAGACCATTCTTGGATAGTTGTCGGATCGGTCAGCGCCTCCCAGACATCACCCGCGGTTGCCTTTATTTCGTAGGCTTGTTGAATCATACATATAGTATATATCTTCTCGAATTAAAAAGTTTAATACCTGTTGGTACGGTATAATCAATCTGTGTTTACCCTTGCATTAAAAAATCTTTGGCAAGAAAGAGTAAAGTTTATTTTAAGTATTGGTGGAGTGTCTTTTGCTATTGTCCTTATGGTTGTTCTTCTTGGCGTGTATGAAGGATTTAAAGGTCAGTTCGTAATAAATATAACTAAAAACCCCGCACACGCGTTTGTAGTCCAAGAAGGGATTCGCGACTTTTTTCACGGAGTTTCAATAATTCCTGAAGAAACGGGTAACAAGATAAAAAATATTGACGGTATTTTGGAGGCCATACCAATGGTTGGAGTACGAGCGATTATTGACTTGAACGATAAAAAATGGGATTTATTACTTTTTAGTTTTGTTAATGACTCTACACTTGGTGCGCCATGGAACGTTGTTGAGGGAACCGACCAACTATCTGAAAATGAAATGGTGGTTGATCAGAGGTTTATGAATAATAACAACTTAACGTTAGGAGATAAGCTCAACGCGAATGGGCAGGAATTTACCATTGCCGGCATTGCCAAAGACGCTTCGTCAATACTCACTTCATTTGCGTTTATTCGTCTTGAAGATGCACAGCGGCTATCTAAACTTGGAAATGCTGCCGGCTTCTACTCCATACGTGTAACTGACGCAACAAAACTTGATGACATTATTGCAACGATTGAAAATGAAACTGAAGGATTAAATGCTTTTTCTAAACAAGAATTTATTGACAACAATATGGCTGAGATCGAAGAAGGGTATTTACCTATCGTTAGCGCCATGGTTGTAATTGCGTTTATCGTTGGAGTCGCTATTATTCCCGACTTCTGCAGATTTTTGGGATTAGGAGTTAAGTTTCCTTTTACAACAGT
>CAYZXG010000107.1:0-3856 GCA_964482365.1 uncultured Candidatus Saccharibacteria bacterium
GCAACAAGGTGTCCCTAGGGGAATCTGGGGACGGATCACCTCCTTTCTAGGAGTATTAAGTTTATAAAGTAAGAGCTCTGGTAGACTCCCAATTAAAACTAACGTTTTTTGAGGGTTAGGTACTAAACTCGAATTCCCATTCCATGTAACTTGTTACATTCAAAAGGTCTTTGTAAACGAACCCTTGAACATGTTCTCAAACTATTCTCGCTGTTTTGTGCGTAACAAAACCTGCGTGTCCCTCGCAGATAAAGTAAGGGACCTGTTGCTCTAGAGAGTTGTTATCTTGTACACTTGTTGTACGCTAAAAGACCCACCGTAAGGTGGGTCTTTTTTGTTGCGTGGTGGCGGGTAATTTGATAAAAAGAAGCCTCGTCATCTCGTGTATAATGTGGTTTAGCTGCTTTGAACGCAGTGAAAAAGCAAGGGCACGTAGCTTACAATTCACCTATGGCGAATTGTTTATAAGTTTGACAAGGTCAAACTAAAGAGCTAGCGAGGTACTTTCTACAAGGGAAATATAGACGATGATTGCAAGAGTGAGGGCACGTAGCTCAGTTGGTTAGAGCGCTACACTGATAATGTAGAGGTTCGGAGGTTCGAGTCCTCCCGTGCCCACCACCCAGCCGCTCGCGAGCAGCTGGGTCTGACTAGCTATACCGTAAACTGCACTCTATCTCAAGTAGGGCCTACGTTGGAAATTTAACTACAGATTTATTTTGTGTGTATTAAGTACAATTCAAAAACTACACTCCATGCATTGTGTGATTACCAGGTTCATTAAGCATTGTTTTCTAACAGTCAGTAATACGTATCTTCCAACAACCCCAAATATGATGCCATATCCAATAATCCCCAGTAGGAAACCGAGTTCTTCTGCTAGCGGAAGGATGTAAAGAGTGCTTAAAATGTTGTTCCACCAATAAACATAAAAAACTCGTTTCCTGCTATTCCAAAAATCACGTGTCCAGCCTCATGAAATAAAAGATTTACGTTATCTAAAAAACCGTAGGCTGAGTTATTACAAAGCATCCACAGCGTGTAGACAAAAAGAAGGAAGGGAAGCGTCTGGCGTTTTTTTGTTTCGTATTGACCCCACGTCTCTACCGTGTCATTATTAAATTATGCAATCGTCAAAAAATGCATTTACGCTAATTGAGCTTTTGGTAGTTATTGTAATTATCAGTATTCTTGTTGCCATTGGTATCGGAAATTACATTAGTGCTGCCGATGATTCAAAATATGCTGCGGCAGAGGCGGACATGACCAGTCTTAAAAAGGCGATGTTGGAGTATAAAGTGTTCCATGGTGAGCTTCCTCTTATTGGTTCGGAGGTTGATACGGTTGCTGGTAGTGGAACATGGGCATCGGTAATTGATGCTCTTATTGCTTCGGGGGATTTAGGGGAACGTATAGATGCAGACCCCTGGGGTCGATCATATTATTATCAGGATCACGATTGTGGTGCAAGCGTTGCAGGGCAAAGTCTAATAATAACTGCTGGAAAAGACGGTGTGATAGGAAATGCTGATGATTTTAGTCTTGTAGTCACCGATGCTTGTCTGTTTGCTCCGTAAAAAATCTGTTAATTATTCTAGTTGTTTTTCGTTGACCGTTTTTTGTTTGTGATGGTACAATACGCGTGATAATGAAAGAAATATTAGATATTTGTCTTTACTCAAAATTTTGATGAGGTAACGGCAATTATTCTTTTGTAAAGCAGAACTTGTTTTTGCTAACTTTTCATTGTCGGCACATAAAATTCGAAATATGATTGATCATTTGGGGGCTGTAGCTCAGTTGGTTTAAAACAAACAAGTTTGTTTTTATAAGTTTGACTTTGTCAAACTAAAGAGCGAGCTCTAACGTTGGTAAGAAAGGTTGTTGGCACATAAAACCTAGGACACGATTGATCATTTGGGGGCTGTAGCTCAGTTGGTTAGAGCACCACGTTTGCAACGTGGGGGTCAGGAGTTCGAATCTCCTCAGCTCCACCAATAAATATGAATTACATATTTATTTTGGAAGTTTGTTGGACAAACTTCACGGCACTAAAAGGATCGGTGCATGGTGAGGTAATGTGACCCTTTCAGTTCCGTGATATGATATGACAGCGTGTAATGCAAGGGCGTTACCGGTGGATTTACGAACCTTAACAAGAGAGAGAAATAGGACTTATTGATGGTAGATGATCAATAAGTTTTAAAATCAAATAAATGTTATCAAAACACGAAAATTTTTTGTCCGTGGTTTTTGCATTATGCAATGTGTAAAAATCACAAAAATATACATTTCTTGATTGTTCTTGCGTTTCTTAAGATTAGTAAAAGACACGTAAGGGCGTACAGTGGATGCCTTGGCGCAATGTACCGATGAAGGACGTGGTAGCCTGCGAAATGCTTCGGGGAGCTGGCAAACGAGCTTTGATCCGAAGATGTCCGAATGGGAAAACCCACACAAGTGAACCTTGTGTACTTTATCGTAAAAGCTAAACATTCGTGTTTAGCCATAGCGGTAAAGAGGAGACCCAGTGAACTGAACCATCTTAGTAACTGGAGGAAAAGAAAACAATTGTTAAGTTGCTGAGAGGCAACTTGATACTATTCCCTGAGTAGCGGTGAGCGAAACGGGAACAGCCCGCAACTGAAAAATTGACATACTGTTAGCTGAATTACCTGGAACCGGTAAGCCATAGTGAGCAAACGCCTCGTAAGCGAAAATGGTATGTGATTGTTGCTGCAAGTTTCTTCGGAAACTTGTTATGAGTAGCATCGAACACGTGAAATTCGGTGTGAAGTAAATGTGCTTGCACATTTTAAGGGGGACCTCCCCCTAAGGCTAAATATATATTGCGACCGATAGTGAACAAGTACCGCAAGGGAAAGGTGAAAAGTACCCCGTTGAGGGGAGTGAAATAGTCCCTGAAACTGTACGTCTACAAGCAGAGGGCGTCTTAATACGTTTACGTATTGGGACCACCTCGTGTCTTTTGGAGCATAAGCCGGCGAGCAACTCGTTGCCTGCAAGCCTAAGCCATTCAGTGGCGGAGGCGTAGGGAAACCGAATGTTGTTTAATTGCGACGGGGTCTTAATAGGGCCCTTAGTAGGTAACGGTTGGCCCGAAACCGAGTGAGCTATCCATGGTCAGGGTGAAGGGAAGGTAAAACTTCCTGGAGGCCCGAACCAGTGTCTGTTGAAAAAGGCTTGGATGAACTGTGGATAGAGGTAAAATGCCAAACGGACTCGGAAATAGCTGGTTCTCCTCGAAATGGCTTTAAGGCCAGCGTTTTTTGATGCTATGGTTGGGGTAGAGCTACTGGATGGATGTTGGTGGGTAACCGCTTGCTTCCAACCAAACTCCGAATACAACTATAGTTAGAAAGACAAGTTAGTATACGAGGGCTAAGCTTCGTATACGAAAGGGAAACAACCCAGATCGTACGTTAAGGTCCCTAAGTTTTATCTTAGTGGGAAAGGAAGTCATATTACTTAGACAACCAGGAGGTTGGCTTAGAAGCAGCCACCCTTTAAAAAGTGCGTAACAGCTTACTGGTCAACTATGTGGTGTGGCGCCGAAAATATAACGGGGCTCAAGATAAGCACCGAAACGACGAATTGTGAGAATATTTATATTCTTGCAGTGGTAGGGGAGCGTTCTATATGCGCTGAAGCTCTTCGCGTGAGCGGGGGTGGAGCGTATAGAAGTGAGAATGCCGGCATGAGTAACGCAAATCAGTCGAGATTACTGGTCACCGAATACCCAAGGTTTCCGCAGCACTGCACATCAGCTGCGGGTTAGACGGGCCTAAGGCGAGGCCGTAAAAGGCGTAGTCGATGGACAAACGGTTAATATTCC
>CAYZXG010000108.1:0-3848 GCA_964482365.1 uncultured Candidatus Saccharibacteria bacterium
AGGATACGTAAATATGTAATGCGCCCAATGCTTGGTTCTCGTTTGTACAGTCTTTGATAATAGTTTAGAATTATCACATGACTATCCGTCACCTCCAGCTCAATTCATCGGTGTTACGAGATCCTAAGGCTATTGCCAAATTTATGACGGACAATTCTATTGATGTTGCGTGTTTACAAGAGATTGCGTATCCGATTGGTTCAAGCTCACCACTTCCGGAACTTCTGGGCAGTGAGTTTAATTACGTTGAAGGTGTTCATTATCATCATGTAAAGAGTAATCAATCAATTGGCGTAGCGGTGATTTCAAAATTCCCTATTGTTGATGTGGTGCGGCTGTATTACAACACGAGTGATTATTTACCAAAAACTATATCGGAGAACGATAATTTTGTTGGAACAATTATCAACGATTCCCCACAAGACATATATCAGGGATCGCGTGGAATACGTCATGCGGTTAAATCCCGATGCATCCTTTCCGTATTAGTCCAAACTTCAAACGGATTACTTAGAGTTGTAACCACTCATTTCACTGTGTCGGATGTATGCACAGAAACGATGCAGATGTTTGAAATGTCACAACTTCTCAAATCTTTTGTCAAAAATGCGACAGATGTTCCAACTATATTTTCGGGAGACCTTAACATTCGCGCACAGTCATATAGCGTTGAGAAAATAAAGGAAGAACTGACCTGTCATACCGAGGAGTTAACAGACACGTTATCGAAAACTCATATCGCTAAAAAAACAGATTTTCCAAGTGGTCTGGCAATAGATCATGTATTTTCTAAAAATCTAAAACACCTTTCTACTAGAATGCAGGATGTTGATTTTTCCGAGCACAAAGCGTTGGTTTCTGAGTTTGAACAATAATATTACTTTTGATGTGGTCGAGAGGGTTGAAGTTGTAAAAATAGTTGTTTAATACCAGATATCATTAAGAAGGGGAGACTTACTAATAAAAAGTAGTACATGGTTCCAAAGAAAAAGTATAAAAGCACATACGGAAGATTTTTCGGAAATCTATTTATTAGTGTCTCGAACAAAAAGAAATCACTATCGAAAGCATGAGTGAATCCAAGAGCGTAAAGTTGGCGGGAGGAGTCAATGACGCTAACCAAGATGGATGCAGTGAGTGAGATTATTACCAGTTCTTTTAGGCGGATGTTTTTTAGAAAGAGAAATGCTATTAATAGTATAAAGCTTACGAGTATCGCCCCTACAGCTTCGTGAATTAAACCACCGTTTGGGTAGAACATACGGGCAAACTCCTCGGGAGAAAATAATTGAGGGGTGAGTTTAATTATTATCGCCCCCACGACACCACATAGTATTAGTTTTACATTATGAGCTGAGATCTTCATGGGTGTCTTTTACAACGATAATTATATCGTAAACGTTGATACTTTTTTGTCTGCACCGTAGTAAAAAATAGCATTGACATTTTCGCCATTAAGAATCTTTGGAACCCAATACTTGTTGTCTTCCCACATCTGGTTTTGAGGTAGGTGAGTGATTTTATACCATTCCGGTTTCGCCACTTCTGTTTCTTTGGGCACCCCATTCCACTTTTTCACGATGTAGATTGCTACATCCATGTTCCACGTAGGTTCTGTTTCCCATACAAACTTAACATTTCCTACCCGTGTATATTTTGTTGGGGTTAATTCTAGCTCTTCATTCAGTTCTCTAACTAACGCTTCGTCAGCAGATTCATTTTTAAATGGTTCACTGTCTCCAATTTTTCCGCCAACACCAGAAATAAGATTTTTCCCTAGGTTTAATGTTACCTTTTTGCGTTCGATTAAGAGTACTTGATCGTCCTTGACTAGAAATGCAACAACAGCGGGTATAAAGTTAACAGATGTTATTCCGTTGATTGTTTTCGATTCTGACATATCGAGAGGATAACTGAGTGTAGAATATTTGTCTATGCACATATTGCACATAAAATGTGCATTTGATATTATCTGGTTGCAATGAGAATACATTTTACCTGTTCAACGGCGGAGTTTGAAAAATATAGAGACAATTATTTTAAAATTCGTAACATCTTGATTGTGCAAGGGCATGTGCTTTCACGCGACTGGTTACCGCACACTGAAAAACGTGTACAAACTGGTGAAATAGAAGTAAGGGACATAAAAGAGATATATGCATTGAATATAAAGGCGTTAAGAGAATCAGAATTGGTTATTGTTGAAGATACGGTTTCAAATTTTAGTACGGGACACCAAATTACTTTATCGTTGCAACAGAGAAAACCAACTCTAGTTCTTTGGCAAGGCAGAAAACATCGAAAATTTGAACACATGTTTATTCACGGAATAGAGTCAAATCTTTTACAGATTACAGAATACAAACAAAAAGATCTAGACATGATTCTGAGTAGTTTTGTTCAAAAGTATCAGAGTTTTAATGAGACAAATAGGTTCCATTTGGTTTTGAGTGGAGTTGAGAGGCAATATCTTGATTGGGCTCATCTGAACAAAAAATATAGCCGAACAGAATTAATTAAAGAAGCCCTTCATAATAAGATCGATCGGGATGATGAGTACCAAAAGTATTTACAACGCGGCGAACTGGAATAGAGTAGGTGTTAAGTTCTATGATTTCGGCTCGTAACCAAAATTTCACGGGTGTGTAACCATAAACGAGTGGTCGACCAGTCGAAATGAAGTTCAGATCTGCTGAACCACCCCAAGATTTTTATAGTTTGCTGAAAATTCTTTAAAAAAGTAGTCGAGACTTGGTACAAGTTCAGATATTCTTTGTAGGCCATTTGTTGTTTTAACAAATGGATTGACATACCTTGGCTTGTTTGGTCCGTAAAATTCGGCGTTTTGCTCATTTGCGTATTCAAATTCTTTACCTGGTTCCAACCTACTCAATAGACGACTAATTTCCTTGTTGTGCGAGTTTTTCAACTTCTCTAGGAGTATCTCGTCGTTTGTGAAAAAATCCTCCTTTGTGATGTATTTACTCTCCAACCCTATTTTAATCGCTTCAGCAAGAAGAAAAAATGCTCCATGTGATGTTGGATCTAACCAGATGAGGCGAGAAAAATTTGCAAACAGGATAGAAAATAAAGCAGCTAATCTAACATCTGTGAAATAAAAATTGTCGTTTTTTGTGTAGATGTTATCGAGGAATGTCTGTACAATAGTGATTGGTAAAAACCCCATTGTGTACCCGTCTCTCATGAAATAATCCCAACGGTCTACTGAGATGTCAGGTAATTCGTTTTCTAAAAGATTATAGTTTCCTTTTTGTAGTACCTTTTCAATTTCTACTCCATTCCGTTCAAGTATAGAAGGGATTTTTGAATTGAGTATTATATTTTTAGTAAATTTATCGTGGTAATCATGTTTTTCAGTTCTGACGACAAAGTCAATTACATGCGAAAATGCAGTGTGTGGTATGTCATGCAAAAGCGAAGCAATTTGCTCTTCAAGAGTTCGATTGTATTTATGAGACAGGTACCATACACCAATACTGTGCTCAAATCTTGTGACATCTCTTACTGGCTGAATATAATGTGGGGCACCATCCTGGCTAATTTTTTTTAGCCGCTGGAAAGGTTTCGACTCTATGAGTTCTATTAGAACGGGGTTTGCTATTTCAATCTTGCCGTATATTCTATTCATAATTTTCATGTAATGACCATGTTATGTCAAAAAGTTTGATAGAACAACTCAGTTAACGGGACTCTAAAAGATCTTCAGATCTTTTAGAGGAGTTTTGTACCCAAATACTTCCTTTCTTACTAACCCCGGGGTTGGTAATATACTCAATAAACACATTTCAAAACTCGGGAGTAGTTGAAGAAAGGTTGAGAAGAAGGTA
>CAYZXG010000109.1:0-3798 GCA_964482365.1 uncultured Candidatus Saccharibacteria bacterium
GGTAAAGTTTCACACGAAATGGCAAGGGAGTTGGCCGAGGATGAATACGAAAAGTTCAGCATTTTACGGATGACCGAGGAAACCAACAAGGAAAGCGATTTTGACAGACTTGTTAAAAAACTTCCTCCGGCCAAAAAGAAGGGAAAGAAAAAGTGAACTGCTTTCAAAATATAATCGGTTCAAAATAAACCCGCTGCATAGCGAGCGATTTGAAGGGAAGTCGCTTAGCAGATAAGAATATTCTAAAAAGTTATCCATAAGGGTTAGGCACCGGCGCCGAAGGTGGCCGGCGTGCCTAAGCCTTGTGGGTAACTTTTTTTGTAGCTGGTCATCCATATGAGTTACCCACCCACGCGCACACCGGCTATCCCTTCGGGGCCGGTGCGCGTGCGTGGATAACTCTGCCCATCAATTACCATTAAAACATGCCCACGTTATCGAAAGATTTTTTAACGGCATGATTTATATGATATAAGGACTCGAAAAGGGGGGTCCATGACCAAGCGCAAACCTAAAAGCGAGAAGGCCAAGTCGTTAAGTCGGCGTCCGGAGACATTTCGGCGATTAGTAGGCATAACGCCCGAGATCTTTTTCAAGCTGTGCGAACAGATCAGACCATTGTACAACGAGGCCGAAAAGAAACGCTTGCTTGGGATACAATCGAAGCGGATCATGGCATTATCAATCGATGGGCAATATAAATTATCAGTGGAAGATCGGGTGCTGATGTTGCTCATGTACTATCGTTTATATGTCACCCATGTTTTTTTGGGCTTTCTATTTGGAATCAGCGATAGCAATGTAAGCAGGAACATCAATCCAATACAGCCATTGTTGGCGCGGTTTTTCAAGATCCCTGAACGGAAGGTAGAAATAAACGAGGAAGAGGTAGCCGCCATGTTTTTGGATGGAACGGAACAGCCAATAAACCGGCCGAAGGGCAAGAACCAGAAAAACTGGTATTCTGGGAAAAAGAAGCGGCACACGATCAAACATCAGATCATTGCAAACAAAAAGGGCAAGATTTTAGCCGTTGGCAAAAGCTCTTGTGGCAAACTCCACGACAAAAAAGACTACGAGCGGCAGCGTTTCATCTTACCCAAAGGAGTTCCTAAAAAAGCTGACATGGGTTATATTGGAACCTCTTGGCAGACGCCCATCAAGAAGCCAAAGGGCGGATCATTATCCGAGCAAGATAAGCTTTTTAACCGAGCATTTTCCAAGGAACGAATAATCATAGAACATGTGATTGGAAAGATGAAAATCTTCAAAATATTGGCAGAGAGATTTCGTAACCGGAGAGAAAAACATATGATGATCTTTAAAAATATAGCCGGTCTTTACAATATGGCCTTCGCCTAATTTCAAAAAAGAGTGAAGAATAAGCATAACCAGAATTTACACCACCCTGCTATGCAACGGGTTTAATAGTTCAGACTGACCCCAGAATCTGAAGATATCCTTGAAAAGGAGCGTAACATTATGATATTAAATCGGTTTTAGATAATCGTTTTCTGGGGCAACTCTGAGGGGGTAAATTGCCGATAATAATAGAGTGGCGTGAATATACACGGACCGTTATTATCCGTGCAAATATTGTTTTGATTGGAGACTTATGGGTGATGGCATTACAAAACGTGTCGCTGTGATTATTAACGGCGATCCCGAAAAAAGACATTTAGGCAATGTTGAAAGAGCTATCGCACGTTTTCAAAAGGATGGCTTTGATGAAGTTCATGTTGTAAGCACTAAAGCCCCCTCTAGTTCGACATTGTTTACGGATATTAGTAATGGGCAACAGGCACTGAATACAGTCTTAGATGGATTAAGAAGTAAACTTGACGATGACGATGTTTTGAGTGTGTATATTACTGGGCATGGTGATCTTCGGAATGGAAGTGCTTGTGTTGTAACTCCTAACCATTGCATATCGCTTCTTGGTTTAGCACAAAAGCTTGACGCAATACCACATGGTTATCGCACACTATTCATGGATCAGTGTTTTTCTGGTCAGGAAGCTCACAGGTTTGTGAGTCCAAAAACAACGCTTCTTGCAATTGGATCACCGGGCGAAACAGTGAGTTGCCAACTCTTCACCCCGGAGTTTTTCTCAGACAATGTACCTGATTTCAACAACGACGGCATTATTTCGATGCGTGAGCGTTACGAGCATGCAGTTGGTAGGTACGATGCTTCGACTGCCTTGTTTTACTCGGCAGGTCTTGCCACAGATTTAGCCGGACACAAGGCCCGAAAAGCGCCCTTTCGGAAAGAAACCACAAAGGTGTCAAATAAAGGAGAACTCGCAGCAACACTGAGGGGGCTAAAACCTGGTCAATTAGCGCTTGTGAATTTTTCAGCAGATTGGTGTAAGGCCTGTAAACCTTACGAACCGGTATTTGACAAACTTGCCGAGCAACTCAATGGAAAATATCTGATGATCCAAGCGAAGGGAGTGGGTGGTTCAGACGAAGATTGGCAAACTTATGGCATTAGTGAACTTCCCACGGTTGCCTTCATTGATTGGCAGGGGAATGTTTTTCCTGTTGAGGATCGTAACAATCCGGAAGCCTCCCTCTCCAAAATAATAATGACGCCCCAAGCATACGCAAAATCACTTGAAACTAGGTATTTTGAAGAGACTGATACAGATAAGAAAATTGAAATTCTTGGCAAGATTGCGGATTTGGGCTCATCCGGCTTACCAAGCCTGACAAAAATAGGTCATTCTATATTTTCTGGCGCTGACCAAAAACTTCAAGAGTCCTATCTAACAAAACTGGCCGATGCCACTCGGCGAGCAAAAGGCACAGACGAAAAAATGTTGGGAGATCTTTTTTGGAAACTAGCCGAGCAATATCCAAAGGCTATCTATGAGATTATGGATTCATGTGGGACTTCTAGATGTCGAACAGTGGGACGTATAACTTGGGGAAAACATGAAGAGCTAAATGCTAGAGTTGATGCTAGAGCTGATGACCCGAAGACGCCAGTCGATTTAAGAAAGATCATCGTTATCTGGAGATACTCCGACAGTAAGGCAAATTTTGCTTTACTGCAATCGGATCCCAATCCTGAAATCCGGCGTGTCGCTGCGCGGGCATTGACTAGTTTTATTGGGCAATGGAAGCCCTTTATAGAAAAAGCGGTTGTCATTGCCCGAAGTGATCCGGACCCGACTGTTCGCCAATTGGTTATACAGGGTCTTTCGGATGTAATAGACATGCCTGCTTCAATATATGGCCTGTTATGCCAAGGATTGAGTGATCCTCAGGAGGTGATACAGCGCGCTTCTGCTGAAGGTTTGAAAGGCCACTTTTTTCAGTTTCGTGCTGATGAACCATTAAAAGTTGAAAAAAAGAAGGGTGTGCAGATAATGCTCACTGAGTTTCAGCGATCAACAGATCCCTTTGCAAAAGTTGTCCTTGCAAGAGTACTTTTGGAGGCTCCCAAAGATGAAATAAAAACAGAGACGCGCAAGCAACTCGCAGCCTATATCAGATCTAACGTTAGTAAAAGTAAAATGGGTCAGGCTTTCCTAATTAGCTATTGACAAAAATAAGTCCATTTTGTAGCCATGCGCCGTATGGCACGCAAGCCGCGAATAGAATTTCCTGGGGCTTTTTATCATGTTATTACGCGTGGGAATAACAGGCAAAAGATATTTGCAGACAATGAGGACTATAAATACTTCCTTGGGCGTCTGAACCATTATAAAGAAAGGTTCAAATTCATCCTTTTTGCCTACGCATTAATGCCGAACCACATACATCTATTGCTTGAAACCGGCGAAGTTCC
>CAYZXG010000110.1:0-3783 GCA_964482365.1 uncultured Candidatus Saccharibacteria bacterium
CCCAGACTTTCGGCACTTGAAAATGTACTCGTACCATCAACATATGGGCCAACTAAAAAAAATACATCTAGCAATAAAAAACGCGCAGAAAAATTCCTTGAATCAGTTGGCCTTACACATAGGCTTAACCACAAGCCAAATGAGTTATCCGGAGGGGAAAAACAGCGCGTTGCCATTGCCCGTGCACTGATTAATGATCCTGACTTGATTTTAGCGGACGAACCAACAGGAAACCTTGACTCAAAAAGCGGCCAAGAAGTTCTGAGCATATTAACCGACCTTCACCGCAAGGGCAAAACTATCATTATCATTACTCACGACAATACTATTGCAAGCGCAACAAACCGCGTTGTTTTAGTTAAAGACGGGAGGATTGAATGATAATACATTACGTTACAGAAGCCTTGTTATCGTTTTGGAATAATAAAGTGCGCACAACTCTCAACTTGCTGGGGGTCATTATTGGTGTGACGGCAGTAACAACCTTGGTATCCTTAGGTGACGGACTCAAACAAGAGGTTTCAAACATGATTGAAGGCTTTGGCACAAACGTTCTCACAATCGTGAATGGCAACATTGACACCACAACTGGCTCAACGCAAAATGCCAACCCTGCAAACTTTGTAGCGACAGACATACTCTCACTTGACGACGTAGCAACTATCGAACAAACACCCGACGTTTCGCAGGTCTCCCCTGTTTCCCTTGTTCCCGGAAAAGTTACGTATCGTGAAACAACCGCAACACCAATAATTATGGGAGTTACGGGAAACATGTTTGATGCATTTGAGATTTTATCCCTTAAAGAAGGCGACATGTTTGCAAAAAACGACAATCGAGCCGTTGCGGTTATCGGTCCCAAACTAGTCGAAACACTGTTTGGATCCACAAACCCAATCGGAGAGTCAATCACGATCAAAGACCAATCTTTTACGATTATTGGCCTTTCACATGAACCAAAACTTTCAGATCTTACGGGAAGTGAATTTAGTAATTTGGTACTTATTCCTTTTTCTCAGGCAACAAAACTCAATAGTGAAAAGGTCGCAATCTCGCGCATTATTGTAAAAGCAACCGACAGTGCAAACGTAAATACAGTACGAGACTCCATCAAATCAAGCCTCATGGCCAACCACGATGGCGAGGAAGACTTTTCAATATTGACCCAAAAAGATCTTCTTGGACTCTTTGACGATTTTGTAAATCTAGCAACCACCTTAGTTTCAGCCATCGCCGCAATCTCACTTGTTGTAGGCGGTATTGGCATTATGAACATTATGCTTGTTACCGTTACCGAACGCACCAAAGAGATCGGTATTCGAAAAGCAGTAGGGGCAACAAAAACAGCGATCCTTCTTCAATTTCTAACCGAAGCAACTCTTATTACCTTAATGGGAGGATTAATCGGGCTTGCACTTTCGTTCGTAATTGGGATGGCAGTATCGTATTATTCCCCTCTTAGTCCGGTGATTAGTGTACATGTTATTGCTCTTGCACTTGGCGTATCAACCTCAGTTGGCATCATCTTTGGTATCTGGCCCGCAATGCGCGCAGCTCAAAAAGATCCAATCGAAGCACTTAGGTACGAATAATACTTAGTTACGAATAAGTCCGTACATTACAAATTCGATAACCGTCCATTCTGTTGTAATTACAAAAAGGAGTTAGTCCATGTCAACGTTACGAAGACTCACCGTAGCATGTCTGATTATTGTTGCGATAGCGATGCTTACAAGCTGCTATCAAGCGCCAACGTCCAACAACATTTCAGCAACTGTACCGATACCCGATGGGGGTAATGTGTGGGATCGGTTCAAAAGGTTTATCCCGCCACCTGAGTGGTTGCCCGCACCAACAGCAGTAAGTGGCAATACACTTTTTGCAAGTTCCAGGC
Organism: uncultured Candidatus Saccharibacteria bacterium; assembly: GCA_964482365.1. Classification (GTDB taxonomy): domain Bacteria; phylum Patescibacteriota; class 4484-211; order 4484-211; genus CAYZXG01. The sequence goes on from CAYZXG010000110.1 coordinate 1,895, forward strand.
ATGAATTGGTCATTGCACAAATTTCAGAGACCGGAGAAATGACTGAAACGCTGCGGCAAGATTTTGGATCAACCATCTGGGACATAAAAATTGCAGGGCAAAAACTTTTGGTTGCCACGGAAAAAGGAGTCCTCGTTGGCGATTTACTACAACCAAACACCAACGGTACACTGGTTTTTTCTCAACCAGGATTAACCGGTCACCTGATACGCGAGATCGCCATTCTTGCCGGTGAGCCAAATGGCGTCTTTTTTGCGCTCGTGTCTCCCGATCTAGGTCTTGTGCTGGCACAACAGTTTGGAAACGATCCACCGGTTCCATTTTTCCAATTGAGTCCACTACTTACCGGCGCAAAACACGTTGTCTGTCAGCCAAGTCTCATTACTGATATCGGAACGATAATTGTAAGCCATGAGGCCGGAATTTCAATAATTTCGGTAGACCTTTCGGGTTCGGCAGCACAAGCAGAGGTAACCTTTTTCATTCCAACCGATGGGGAGGTTCGTGCACTTTCTGTATCAGACAATGTAGCATATTGGGCCGTACACAACACCCTGTTTGCCCTGCAACTACCGGACGCAACTGCCTCCCAACCTACTCAACTTTTTAGTCTTCCCTTAAAGGCCGGCGGAATGATTGAGGACCTTTTTGTATCCGAAGACAAAACTCAACTGTACGTTTCCAACGGACTGCGGGGTGTTTCAATCGTAGATATATCAGACCCCCAAAAGCCCGCTATTGTAAAAACCTATACAAAATTCGGCGGTTATGCATTAAGTAGCCACGAGTTTGGAGACATTCTGATAGTCTCCTTCACCACAAAACTGGTAACGTTCAATCCGTTCCGAAGAATCGTTGACGAACTTTCAGTAAACCGCCTGAGGTGATAACGATACCTAGGAATTGATAATCTACCCGCAACGAACAAAGCCCTGACGAGAGAAATTCTCTGGTCAGGGTTTTACTTTGCCCAAAAATCGAAATGTTACAATATTGCCATGGATGAATCGTGTCTGTTTTGTAAGATAATTCATGGCGAAATCCCGTGTCATAAAGTATATGAGGATGAACACACGTTCGCATTTTTAGACCACATGCCAATTCGTGAGGGTCACACCCTTATTGTTCCCAAAATTCACGTAGATTATGCGCACCATCTTGACGACCAAACGTTTCAATACGTCATGGCAACCACAAAAAAGATGATGATTGCAGTAGATAAGGCACTTTCCCCTTCTCGCGTGGGCGTAATAATTGAAGGGTTTGGCGTTAATCACACACACGTAAAAGTATTTCCCCTTCATTCACCCAACGATCTTACCACTCATCATGACGATATTTCTTCAGACGAAGAACTTATCGAAATGGCCAAGATTCTTTCCGATGCGATTGAATCCTGAAAATCTCACCGTGATGGGGTATAATCCAACTTCACGCTTTTGTAGTTTCGGTTTCTTGATCCTTGAACATTCATAACAATTAAGGAGCTTTTCAATGGCAGAACTCATTCGAGTAAGTGCAACATCCAGATCAACCGCAGTTGCCGGAGCTATTGCCGGTGTGATGAGAGAACAACGATACGCCGAAGTCCAGGCAATCGGCGCCAGCGCGGTCAATCAAGCAATCAAGGCTATCGCTATTGCCCGGGGATACTTGGAGCAAGACAACATCGACCTTGCAGTAGTCCCCGCTTTTACCGATGTCGTAATCGATGGAAATGAACGTACAGCACTGAGGATCGCAGTATTCGTAAGACCTACGGAGATGAACGATCGGTTGAACTAAACCCCGATCGGATAAACGAAAAAGAACCGTTATACAAGGCCTCACACAGGAAGCTCATTTCAAAACTCAATATTTCGCAGTAGGACAATAATAAGTGCGAGAAA
>CAYZXG010000111.1:0-3776 GCA_964482365.1 uncultured Candidatus Saccharibacteria bacterium
GCTTCTCAAGGTGAACAGATTACATTTAACAATGTTCCTATAAATACGCACCAGATCAGGCAAAGAGACCTTCGAGGCTATCTATTAATTCTTTACAAGATCGAGCATGACGACCCAACCTTTGAACTTGTTGGATGGTTTGTTGCAAAAGTATTCGATGGACCGCCATTTCATGTTCTTCTTCCGCCGGACGCAGTTGAAAAAAATATGATGACTGGCAATTGAGGAAAATGGCAACAAAAGTGGGAAAAGACATTTTTAGCCGCAACAGATACTAACACAGAAACCATCGGTGAATTTACAGCAGCCGGATCCTACTTATGGACCCGGCTGTTTCTTTTAAACGCATCACATTTGCATAGTACAATAAGCACTCGGAATTCTCTTGCACGTATACAACCACAAGGAGAAGATTATGGGTTACATTTTGATTTTTGGTGTGGTAGCTTTTTTCTCACTACTCGCAGGCTTGATCTACTGGGCAACAAACATTCACTTTACGGTAGTACTCCCACAGTTCATTTCAGTCAAGAAAAAGGATGGCTCAGTAAAGATACTGTCAAAGAGAAGAGTTGCATTCCCGCGAATGAGCGGACGTCATCCCGAAGTACATAATATTGAAAATACTGTATTCACGCCTGGTGATACAGTTACCATTTACCTCAACGTATTACGTGCGTATGCAACCGAAACCACTGTAATAATGAGTGGTCTTCGACTCGAGATATCACACTCACTTGATGCCGTAAATGGAAACCATGCAAAGGTATCGGCAATGCATATCTTTTATCTCAACAAACCAATTACCGAAGCTACTGCAAGTGTAACGCTACAAATTAATAACGGATGGGGCAAATCGTTCCACGGAGAAACAAACGGAACCAAATCATATTGGTTCATCGAAACATACCAAGCAACAATCGTTGAAATGACTTGATCAACATCGATTCGACTATTTTCTTGAAACACACACAATAGGGACGTATACACTACGTCCCTATTTTTTGTTCTTCCATGTAGATGCCTCACTCCAGACATGCTAGAATTTAAAGGTAATGCCAAAGCTACAACGAAGAGAAAACGCAGAGAGAGAGGGTGTTATTGGCATTAGCGACGTTAGGGGCCTACTACATGCCCATTCAAAAGAAGGCAACGAATCATCACCAGAAAGCGTTGTTGAAACCCGTCGAGGCAGCAATTGCGGCAGCATTCCTCTTGAAATTCTTACCGCCTAACACGCAAAGGTTCTTAAAAATGAATATCTTGGTGTTACTGACCACTCGCGTGATGCAAACCCTACGGCAGCAATTGAGGGTATTACGCATTGGTTTAATTCGATGCACGAAAATGACGATGAGTGGATTCAAAGGACATTCGGGAAACCACGAGAGGAACTTACCATTATAGACATTGATCGATTACACACAATTTCTAGAATACTCGCAGAACAAGTTACCAACTATGGTGACGAACGACTTGAAGACGTACTGGCACGCATTGAGGAAATCAACGCATCGGGCGAATTGCCCATGACTATTCTCAAAGGAGTTGAAGTAAATCTATTACCTGACGGAACGCTTGATACCACAATGGTGGATCAAGGAAAATTCGAGTTAGTCAACACTTCAATTCACCCAGGACTTGATAAAGAAGGCTACGGGGAAGCACTAACAACCGACCCACAAAAATATACCGACCTTCTCCTAAAAGGAATTGAGCACCCCAAAACGAATATTATTGCTCATATTGGGTTTGATTGTGAAAAAGGATTTGCCGACAATCTTGATTGGGATAAAATTGCACAGGCTGCGCTAGAAAACCAGGTCGCCATTGAAATAAATCTGTATGATCTTACCCGCGAAATATATTGGAACATTCTTAACTTTGACCGATTCCCCGCGAACGACACAACGTATCGCAAAGAGCTTGAGGGGAAACTACCCGATCTTATCCCCCTTATCTCCTCCCCCACCATACGTACTGCACTTACTCCCTACATTGAAAAAGGACTTAAAATCACCATAAATACCGACCAACACGCTTCTCCACTTGTTGAAAGACCACTACCCAAAACGCAATCCGAACAACGAGATTTTCGATACTGGCGCTGCATGAAAATGGTTGAAAAATACTGCAATCAAATGTTTAACGAAATGAGCGTGACCAAAGAAAATATTATCAACACCTACGAACTCATTTCAAAACTCAAATTATCGCAGTAGGACAATAATAAGTGCGAGAAATAGTAAAGATTTGAACATGGCGACTCTTCGACTTCTCCTTATCCTAATAGCCCTAAACGCCTTTACCCATGAAAATGTCCGTTCAATCTTGAACCTCACGTGGTATTTTTCCTCATCAAACCTGAACTTTGGTCCTCTTTTCCGTTGGTAATCTCCCTTCCGTACTTCCATATTTAGTTTGACCTTTTTGTTCCTTAGATTCCTTCTGAGCTCTATTGATGTATACCCCTTGTCCGCATTAAGCATTTTTATCCTTGTTAGATAAAGTCTTTCGAAGTGAGCGGAAAGAAACTTTAAGTCGTGCACTGATCCTTTACCAAACACAATATCAACAGGTAGTCCATTCCTATCGGTAATTAGTGAAATCTTAGTTGCGATCTTTCTGTGTTTTCCGTCCCAACCCACACAAGATGCAAACCTAAACGAGCTGATACTACTGGTGTCAATGGCACATTCAGAAATATCTACCATACGTTGACTCAGTCTTAAAAAGATGAGATTGAACAAACCTCTTTTCTGCAGATTATTGCAATATCTCCAGCAACTTGTTCCGGAAACGCCGTCAACATAGATATCATTCCAACGAATCCCCATCACCAGAACTTGTAATATCCCCGTTACCAAAGCTTCCTTTGAGCATCGTCTCCGACCATACTGTTTTTGACGTGGTTCGGGAAACAAATCCAATAAATTGTTGAAAACAGATTGAGAAACAGGTAGTATTGACTTCATGGGCAGTCACCTCCTAACAGGGTCCTGCCCTATTTTTACCTCTCTCTCAACCTTTCTTCAACCCCCACCGAGTTTTGAAATGAGTTTCATGAAGACTACCCCTTTCAATTGAATTTTTGGATTGATGTGCAAGTTAACCTGTCAAAAAGACTAAACGAGATTATAACCGAGACGTACCAAAGCCACAATCTATGGCATCTACCTGTTCTCAGGTAACCGTATTATTGGAAATAAGAAAATAAAAACATCACACAAAACATTCAACACACCACACCTCGGAAATATCTGTGATCTAGAGCCTATCGCTTTGAGAATTGAGGAGCCTTGCGTGCACGCTTAAGTCCATACTTCTTTCGCTCTTTCATACGTGGATCACGCGTTAACAAATCTGCAGCCTTTAGAAGAGGCCGTAGGTTTTCATCAAACAACACAAGACTTTTTGCAAGAGCTAATACTGCCGCATCTAACTGTCCCTTTCCACCTCCACCGGAAACCTTAAAGCTCACGTTAAACTCATGAACATCTCTTCCAACGACTGAAAATACAGCAAGTAGTTTTTGTTGATCAAGTGGATACGTAAAATAGGTTTCCAACGGCTTATCGTTAACGGTAATCTCACCTTTACCTTTTTCGAGTTTAATACGAGCTACAGCGGTCTTGCGCCGGCCCGATGTCCAAATTATTGTGGTTTCTTTTTCTTTTGCCATAATTATGTTGTAATAAGTTGCTGCGGGTTTTGAGCTTCGTGGTTATGCTCTGCCCCTTCATACACATGAAGCTTTTTAAGCATGTTGCCTGCCA
>CAYZXG010000112.1:0-3743 GCA_964482365.1 uncultured Candidatus Saccharibacteria bacterium
AGTAATGTTACGGCAACATTTGCTTATCTGGTTGTTGGGGCGTGGGTCGGGCTGTTGTTGTGCTTTTTTGTTTTTGCGCCGTTCCTTGGGAAGTTTATTGACCCTATGTATACGGGGTTAGTTCTCAAGGGATTTCCCTTCCATAAGTATGCTGCGATTACGGGTGTTACCTCTGCAGGCTCGACGTTTTTCTTTCTATGGGGGAATCACTATGCTGATCCCAGCGTAGTGGTGGCTCTTGCAAACTTGACCATTCTCTACACCGCCATGTTTGAGTATTTCCGAAGGAAGGGGAAAAACAAAAATGGCATGTTGAGGTGGGTTCTCTTGGTAACCCTTGGTGGGTTAGCTGTTGCTTATCAGGGCGAAGGGGGGGCTGTAAAAGACTGGTGGTATGGTCTTTTATTGGTTGGGTTTGCATCAAGCCTACTTGATGGTATCAATCAGGTATATGAAAAATACAATGCAGATAGCGGTAGTCCGGAAGATACTAACAACCGTATTGACGTAGTTACCTTTTTCTTCTGGAGGTTTTTCTATCTTACATTAACGTCTACCATTGTGACGTTTTTGTATTTAGTTAAAACACAGGATTATGTGGGGTTTATATCTTCCGTCGAAAGTGCTACACCTATGATTGTATTTGTGGTGGTGACTATGGTTCTTGTTTTTGTGGCGATTAGTTTTCGAATCAAAGCAAAGCAAGACATGTCACCTACTGTTGTTGTTGCGGTATTGACAGTACAGGTTGTTATTGCCTCAATTCTCACGCTTGTTGTAAATTCCATTTCTCCTGGTTTGTTGGGAGAGGTGGTTTTTGATCCGTGGGTTTGGGCAACACGTGTTGTGGGTGTTTTGTGCATTGCGATCGGTGCATATGTATTGCAACGTAGATATTTGAATAACTAAGCGCAGAGGGCAGTACGCTTTTGCGTGTCTAAAGTAAAAGGCGTGTTGGGGGAATTCCCCCAACACGCCTTTTTTGTTACCAGATTACTTGTGTGATAGTGATTTCACACAGTGGCTCAGGGTTGACTGAGATTTGTTGACGGAATCGTTTCACGACAGGAGCTTGTCCGAGTCGATACCACACTGGTTGTTCTACAAGAGCAGTGGGTGCGTCTGTAATTGACGCGTGATCTGGTCCGACGGTGTGTTCGTCAATCCCATGCACTGCAAAGGTGACGACCTCTCCTGTGTCCCACATGATATTGCCATCCTCAACATCATTATGGCGGTAATGACTAATGCTAATTTCTTGCCCAGCATGAACAACGTACCCCACCGGCTGCATGCTTTCCATTACGGTGCTTACATGACGTGTCCCAACGGTAAGGTAGACCACAACAGCGTGAGGCAACCTATTGGTGATCGCAAAGGCCACCGGGATTTGGGGATTAACCCTGGCTTTTGCTGTGTTGTCCTCACCAGAAAAGAGAGCTATCATCACATCGTTTTGGAACAAACTGACAGTAATATCGTGTTTCAGCTTCACGTTATCCCTCCTTGAAATGTGCGAGATCGTTATATAAAAACGGTAGCGGCATTGTATGTTTACAATCTATGGATGTCAATAATCCCGTTGAGAAAAGAAAAAGCCGAAGTGGTGTTCAACCACTTCGGCGCTATGTGAGAGCAGGGGCGGTGGGATTCGAACCCACGACCGACGGTTTTGGAGACCGTTATGCTGACCGCTACACCACACCCCCTGATCGTTTTGCTCTAACCCTTTTGGGTATTGTGGCATGAGTATATCAAAAAATTACGAGAAAACAAGATTTCAAAACTGAGTAGTCAGAATATCGATAACGCCCTTTGTGTACGTTTCCGGGGAAACATAGAGCGCTTTTTCTTTCACGTATGTACCTGCATTTCCAACAGCAAAAAATCCATCCACATGTTCAAGCGTATCGAGGTCAGGCGTATCGTCGCCAATCATAAAAAATGACGAATCGGGATATATATTTTTAAGGAATTGTAAGGCATTTCCTTTGCTGGCATTTGAAGGCCACACTATAATATTTCCAAACATCTCGGGAACAGAAACGCAAACATCAATACTTTGTTTTTTACAATAGTCTTTTATGAAACGAGCAAGTTCGTGTGCAGTCGCATGATCTCTTTCACCATAATGGTACACATGGATGCTTGCCGTATAACGTCTAAATTTATTAAGGTGAATTGAGTGGGGAACTGTTTCAAAAGAATTGCTCATTATCTCTTTGGTGGTGTCGGTTATTTTATAATCAAAAGTTGTTTGTTGGAATTCAACACTCTTTGAGATAGGCCCTATCCACCTGTACACGTCTTATTACAGTCTGTAGGTTCATGGAGTATGGATGTTGTAGAATGTAGCTATGTCTAACCTAATTTCTCCACGACTCCCCGGCGGGTTTTATGAGTTATTGCCACAAGATCAAAAAGTTTTCGATGTGATGGTTTCTAAAATCTCTCAGGTGTATAGCAGTTTTGGGTATGAACATATTGAAACGTCTGCGCTAGAATTGACCGAAGTTATCGCGGCAAAAGGAGGAGAGGGCGCCGATAAAGAGATGTACTCATTTACAAAAGGCACAACGGATCTTTCTCTCCACTACGATCTTACGGTTCCTTTAGCACGTTACGTTTCACAAAACGAAACGCAACTAACATTTCCGTTTAAGCGGTATCAGATTCAAAAAGTATGGCGTGCGGAAAAACCACAAAAAGGTAGGTACCGAGAGTTCTATCAGTGTGACATTGATGTAATCGGAAAACCCTCCGTGCGTATGGATGCTGAAGTTGTTGCCGTTACCATAAAGGCGCTTAATTCTATTGGACTTTCTCCCGTGACCGTTAGGATTGCAAACCGAAAAATTCTGCAAGAAGTGTTAGCTGGGATAGGTGTAACTGAAAATTTTTCACATATTGTTCGGTGCATTGATAAACTCGAAAAGGTGGGGAGCAAAGTTGTTTCTGAAATGCTTGCTGCACAAAACTTAACTAGTAGGCAGGTTGAATCAATTCTCGCGTTTGCCACAATACAAGGAACGTACGCGCAAGTTGTATCTCAATTATCAGACTACACGATATCTGAAGAAACTATGAACGAGTTGCAAAAGCTTTCGCTGTATCTAACCGAGTATGGAATTTCTGATCAGATAACGTTTGATTTTAGTATTGCCCGAGGACTTGATTACTACACAGGTTTTGTATTTGAAACTAAAGTTGTTGGTATGGAAGATGTAGGGAGCATTGCGTCTGGCGGAAGATACGATGATTTGTGTGGCAACTACAGCAAAAGCTCGTATGCTGGTGTTGGTTTTTCTATTGGGTTGTCACGCCTTTTTTCTGTTGTAAGCGAGCATATTTCGCAAGCCATATTGTCGGGTGATTTACGAATGATCGTTATTCCGCTTAAGGATGAGTATTACCAACATGCCCTTGGTGTGGCAGACAACTTACGAGAAAAAGTTGCATCAGTTGAGGTGTTGTATGAAGCAAAATCTATGCGCGATCAGTTATCGTATGCAAATGCAAAAGAAGCAACACATGTGATAATTATTGGTGATGACGAAGTGCAGCAAAACAAAGTTACGGTTAAAGATATGAAAACGGGCGAGCAAAAAATGCTTTCAGTTGAAGATCTTATGCGAGATTTTAGTGTTTTGTAACGACAATGAAGTTGTTCGTGCCTCTCAGAAACTAACCTTTAAGCTCATTTCAAAACTCAATATTTCGCAGTAGGACAATAATAAGTGCGA
>CAYZXG010000113.1:0-3679 GCA_964482365.1 uncultured Candidatus Saccharibacteria bacterium
GAAATATTGAAGAAGGCGGATCACTTACCATGATCGCAACCGCACTTGTTGATACCGGATCACGTATGGACGATCTTATTTACGAAGAGTTTAAAGGAACAGGTAACATGGAACTTCATCTTGATCGACGACTTGCAGAGCGCCGTGTCTGGCCCGCAATTGATATTGTCCGTTCGGGTACACGACGCGAAGAGTTGCTTTTGTCCAAAAAAGATTTGGCAAACATCTACAAATTACGAAAGATGATTAATACGTTGGGTGAAGGTTCAGATGTAAGCGAACTCTTGATCGATAGACTTGGTAAAACAAAGAATAACGCCGAATTTCTGCAAACGCTACACGAGGCTCAGTAAGACTTTTTGGGGTGTGTTTTCACCCCGCTGTATCAACCAAAGGAGGATTTCCCCCAAAACAGGAAATGTGAATAATAATTTCCTTTCGTAGCACGCAAAAGCACCTGTTTATTTCGTTTGACATATTTGCACCGATGGGTGAAAACACTTATAATTAGGAAATGTTGTCACCAGTCGTCAAACCTGCTGCTGATCCGCTTATATGGGGCAAATTTATTGCCTCAGTAAGAACAATTTCACTTTTCGTTAAAACTATTTGTACAAGAATAGCGTTTTATGCTGTTTCTACGGTACGAATGCTTTATATTGGGTTTCTAAAAGTGCACATGCGTTGGATTGTTCTAAAAAGGGCAGTGCTGCGACTTCTTATGTTTAAAGGCAGTATCTTTTATCAGACGCCTCGACTTGGACTACTTACGGTAGTTTCGACCGCTGTTTTTTCTTTTATCACTGTTCCGGCTATCTCACCGTTAAATGAGCACAGACTTGTCATGCAGGTTCTTGCAGCTCAGGACACGAATTCTACGAACAGTGTTGATGCAAGCGACGTGGTAATTGTTGATTTTTCAAATACGTATCGGTCGACTGAAACTGAAAAAAACAAAGCTCTTAATACTACGTCGCAAACGTACGTTGTAGTAGGTGGCGATACGATTTCATCTATTGCAGAGGAGTATTTAGTGAGTGCTGAGGCGCTTAAATATGCTAATAGCCTTACCTCTGATGTTATTAAGCCAGGCCAAGAGATTTCTATTCCTCCCGTTAATGGACTTGTTCATACGGTTAAAAGTGGCGATACTATTTCTACTATTGCATCGCTTTATAGCGTATCGGGACAGACCATTGTTGACTTTAACTTTTTAGAGGAACCGTATGTTATCCATGAGGGTAATACCCTTGTTATTCCTGATGCAAAGATTCCACAACCAAAACCGGTAGTGTATGCCGCGGTAGCAAAGGCGCAACCTGCAGGGTTAAGTCTTCAATTAATTGCTCCGCCTGCAAGTGGTACCGGTGGTTTTGGCATGCCAACGTCGGGTATGTTTACGCAATACTTTTGGTGGGGACATACCGCGGTTGATATTGCAGCACGTTGTGGAACTCCAATTGTGGCGACAGATAGTGGAACGATTACGTTTGCTGGTTGGTGGGCTGGTGGCGGTGGAAACTCAATCTTTATTGATCACGGGAATGGCTATGTAACAAAGTACGCTCACATGAGTGGATTTGAACGCACGGGTGGTGGCGTTAACCGTGGAGACATTATTGGATACATTGGTGAAACTGGTCGTGCATACGGGTGCCACATTCACTTTATTGTTGATTACTATGGTCAACCGATCGATCCGATGAGCGTGTTGTAATTTTTAGTTTTTTTCAAACAGCGAGTTTACCGTTACGTAGCATTTTGCAGGGTTGACAACAACTATAGGCTGTGTTATGCTTACTGAGCATTACAAATTGATCTTTAATAAACTCCTGGAAACACTCGTTTCCATACAAGAAAAAGGATGTGAATAATAAGACAAGTATTCATCACGGAAAAGGTTACAAGAACGGGGTTGCAATCGTAATGACAGTCCACCTCAAAGGAGGAGGGAACATGGTTTTTTGGCTCTTCCCCTTTGGCTCCTATCTTAAAGAGGAGTCGAGGGATCAGGATTTTTTCGCAGCGAGAAATCGTCCTCCAGACGATATTCTTGCGCTGACGGTGGAAGTTGAGGTTGAGGAAGTCATGTTAACGGGTCTCGTCAAAGCCGCCCAATATTTGGGGTATGACAACCCCGATATCTGGATTGCCGGGCGAGGAGGAGACATGGCACCCATCATTCTTGCGAATCTGGTGGTCGATTACCCGTCGGCGGTTAAGTTTTTTTCGACCGAGATGGGTATGTCGGTAGACCCTACGGGCGGCGACGCACTACTCATTGCGGCAATGGAGAAAAATGTTGCCCGGTGGGATAGCGCGCCTTTCCACCTTCCCAACATGCGCAAGGTTTTGTTTGCGCGGGTTCAACTCGAGGCTTATCGTCAGGGCCTTGGTTTTGTAAACACCAAGTCTGCGGTCGCTAAGGTTGCGGCCCAGATTTATGACCTGGGCGAACCCGCCGTCAAAGGGTTCCTGCTAGAAGGAATTAGTGATCCTGAAAGTGGAATCCTCATGCATGACATTTTTGGAGCTGTTTGGTCCACTCCTGTACCGACTTACAAATCTCGGTTTGGGAGTATCGTCGAGTTGCCAGAATTCGACAATCTGGTTCCATGGCGAACCTACCTCACGCCAGTGGAGATCCGTGGAGGCTTGGTGAGTATACACTGGGAAGAGGTGTATACGTACAGGACCATTACGGGGGTTGTCCAGCTTGACCCACAAGTGTGGGACAAGCTTGTTGAGGTAGACCTGCAGAAGATCGAAGGAGGTGCACAATGAGTGTGCATGATCTGGTCGTAACCGAAACCCGCTACAGTATGCGGGGTTTCGATATGGTATGGGAGTATGAAGTAACCCCCCCTCTTCCCGAGGATCGTTTTTCCTATCGGGTTCAACGGTGGGAGATGAACGATTCTAGTGGTGGTGATCTCCAGGGAATGAAGATTATTACCGCAGATCCGGATTGGGTCATCGAGGACGTAGTAGTTGAAGTACCGCTAGATACGGCGGTTTTGGCCTATCGAAAGGCCGAAAGTTCGCACGATCACTTGGCGGCGCTGAGAGGTGCAAAATTTTTGAAGCGCATCCAAGTGGCGTGCTCTGCACGCGTTCTTCGGTACGGGGGGTACGCCTCCTCCTATAGAGGCTCTCTTAATGTACAGCCAGCAACGAGCCTTCCGCTTGAGGTTTTAAGTTGGAAGGTTGGTGAGTGCCAGTCGGGAGAGTTGCCTTTTACGGGGCATACTTTCAGGCATAGTACAGATCAATGGGCGGTAGTACCGGTGCCTTCGATTTATGAAGTTGCCCGGACGGAGAGATGGGAGTATCCGACGGAACCGGCGGTTTCTCCGATGCCATTTCCGCGGTTTTATTTCAGGGAATGGTTAAAAGACCGCACCCTGGAAGAAACTGATGTAATGGGGGCGTATCAAGTGCAAATACGTGTCCCTTACGAGTTTAAAATGGCAGAATATGATTCTGCCGTGGTGGCTATCCAAGCACGTTACTGTGCTTGGCTTGAAAGTAAGGGAGTTTTGCTCACGGACATTGAAGATGTGAGAAAGTATTTTTTGGCTGAGGCCCTGCCAGCTGCCTCAGAGGCACTGAGGGAGCGTGCAAAAAAAGAATTGGAAGAGGCCGGTCACCCGGAGCTTTTCCAGTGAAACCGTCCATG
>CAYZXG010000114.1:0-3589 GCA_964482365.1 uncultured Candidatus Saccharibacteria bacterium
CATGTCCGTTGTCTTCTTTGTGGTACGGTCGTGATCGCGAGATGTCATAGTGGGGTACTCTTGGATTTAGTCTCCTTTCAAGGAGTAACTTTAAGATCGGCTTTGCATTGTCTGGATGGTATTCATATACTTTGTGATAAATTCTTGCTTCGTTTATATCATGAATTAATCCTACGGCATCTTTTGATTTACCCAATGCAGCTGAACGGGTAATCCACCCCAAACACACATCCACATAGCAACCGGTAATCCCAAACTGACCTTTCGAGTTACCTCCATTGTGTTCAACGTAATCGACCTCAACATATCCAGGCTTGTTTGCATTCGAACCAAAGTGTGCATTTATTGGTATCGACTTATACACAGAGCAATTACCTTGATGGTGTTTTCCCCACGTCTTTGGAAACGTTGCAATGATCCGTTTGAGAGTTGCTAATGATATTCTCGTAACAACACTAACGTTGGTATTGTAGGTAATCTTACCTGCCATTGCCAACTCATTCAGATACTCGCCAAGAACAGGATGTAACCGTTCACCGCATATCTCTCCTGAAAGCTCCCAGTCTTTACGTACGACCTGAATTTGAACTGCTGTATATATAGCTTTGCGTCCCGCTTTCTTCTTTTTCACTTTAAGGACGTGAGGCTTTTCGTTTCGTATTATCTTTCTAAATCGTTTACTTGCTAGATTACGGCTGACTCCTGTTATGTGGCAATACCGATCGAGCAGCACACTCCTATCTTTCTTGTATGCTTTTTTGTAGTCGTTTGCTTGTCTTTGTGTTAGCTCCATATCAAATACTTTCATGTGTGATCACCTCCTTAATTTGTTCGTAATCACACTACCATTTCAAGGAATTTCTATTTTGAGCTAACACAGAAACTTTGCAGGACATCACTCACTGCGCTACAATGTAGCTAATGCAAACGGTAAAAGAAATGCTCCCCTTTCTCCTAACTCCCAAAAACCTGCTTATCATGCTTGTGATTTTTTTGATAGTTTACTGGCTGTTAAGCACGCTTAAATTTGTAAGTTCAATTATTCTTAAAGTTCTTGTTGCACTTTTTGTTGTTGTCCTAGTTGCTTATTATCTTGGAATCGACATACTCGCTTCCAACGTTTTGGTCCAATAACTTTATGTTTGGACAAAAACCCACCTTACTTGAAGCCGCCACAGTTACAGAACTACTTCAAAAAGCTCAACAGTTCACCATAAAAAATGGGCACGCTTCTCAAGACACCGCTAATCCTGAAATAAATTGTCACGCGGCAACACTAACTCTGACTATTGATTTCCAAACAAACGAAAAGGGACGCTACCCATACTGGGACAAATCATCAGAAAACTGGTATCTTAAAACGTTCGTAACGTCAAAAATACCTCCTGAACTAATTCGTAACGCCGACATGATTTTCCCTTATACTTACGGCTGGCGATCGCAATTTTACGACGAAGGCTGGGGATACATTCTCCAAACTATCAAGCTCCTAAAAGAAAATGGTTATGAAAACCTTACAATTTCACACGCAGAAGATCTGGCAAAACTCGTCTCTTTAACATACACTTCAATTCACCCGAATGTTTTACTCAGCGTCCTTGCGTGGCAAGGAGAAAAAAACATGCACACATTTCTTACCAACATATCCTTTGTAGAACACCAACTAACGTCACATAGAATAAACACCATAAAACATGTTTCAGACCATCTGCAAGAACAACCCAACTCGTCATTTGCAATAACGCCTTCACTCACCTATGGTGCTTTTGACCATATACACTTGACCTCACACGCGCCCGCATATCAAACTTTCCAAGCACTAACTATATTAAACAAAGACATTAACGCGCCATCTCTTGAGACAATTCATCATCAAAAAAGTATGTACGTTGACGGTTCTGGTCAACTTGATATCGCCCATGATCTTTTGTGGGGACAATTTCTCTCTCAACGCACGGGTATGTCACACACAAAATTAACAATATTTGTCAATGAACTTAAGTTTAGCTCAGCCAATACAAGCACGGCAACATCAATAGAGCAAGCACTTTTGGCAAGCGTAAACGGCTACCAACCACGAAACTTTGATCTATCTACATTCCTTGAAAGTCCAAGTTTTAGACACAAAGCGCAAGTTACTCTCGAAGCGTATCTTCACGCAAAACACGCGGCATAAATACTTTTACCCATTTTACATTGGGTATAATACAATACACATATGTCTCTATCAAACATTGACCCAGAAATATTTACCTTTCTTACAAAAGAATCATTACGTCAACGCGAGCAACTCCAGATGATTCCGTCCGAAAACTATACGTCTCGTGCAGTTCAAGAGGCTGTCGGATCGGTGCTTATGAATAAGTATTCCGAAGGACAAGTTGGCAAACGTTACTACCAAGGTAATTTTTTTATTGACCGAATTGAAGAAATAACCAAATCGCGAGCTCTAACTCTTTTTAATCTTGACGAAGCCGAATGGGGAGTAAATGTACAAGCGGTCACGGGAAGTGTTGCAAATCTTGCGGTGTATAGCGCACTTATTGAACCCGGCGACACCATAATGGGCATGTTTTTGTATCACGGCGGTCACTTATCTCATGGCTGGCAACTTCCTGACGGGAAAAAAGTAAGTTTTACCTCACATATTTACAACCCAACCTACTACTATGTAAACGAAGAAACCCAGACCCTTGATTACGATGATGTACAAAAACAGGCGCACATACACAATCCTAAAATAATTATCTCAGGTGGAACCGCCTACCCCCGCGAAATTAACCACAAAAAAATGCGCGAAATTGCTGATTCAGTTGGCGCATATTACCTTGCAGATATTGCTCACGAAGCAGGTCTCGTTGCTACAGGAGTTAACGCATCCCCTTTCGAATATGCCCATGTGGTAACCATGACAACACGAAAAACTTTGCGTGGCCCTGTTGGTGCAATAATTTTTACACGTAACGATCTAATTGCAAAGATAAATCGCGCCGTTTTCCCTGGTTTGCAAGGCGGTCCGCAAAATCACAGTATTGCGGGAATAGGGGTTTGTTTGCATGAGGCAATGCAACCTGCGTTTCACGTTTACGCAAAACAGGTCATAAAAAATGCACAGATGATTGCAAGCGAGTTGATAAAACGAGATTACAACGTAATTTCTGGTGGAACAGACAAACATTTAGTTTTGGTAAATCTTGAAAATAAAGGCATAACCGGAAAAGAAGCGGCGATCGCTCTTGAAAAGGCAAACATTATAGTGAACGCAAATACTGTCCCAGGCTCGGACGCCAAGCCAATGGATCCATCAGGAATTCGTCTTGGATCACCAGCATTAACCTCTCGTGGTATGAAAACAACTGATATGCAAAAAATCGCAGGTTGGATAGATACTGTGATTAGTAATCCTACGGATGAGAATATCTTCGCAACTCTGGCGAATGAAGTTAAAACCTTTGCACTGAATTTTCCTGTTCCGGGACTTGATGATTAAGAACTGTACCTCATCCGTTTATCGTTGCTCAAAATAAATCAGTTATACTAGTACTCCATTCTTCTGATATTCAGACATTCTCCTCCTGAATTATCAAAG
>CAYZXG010000115.1:0-3580 GCA_964482365.1 uncultured Candidatus Saccharibacteria bacterium
AGATGCCAGATGTTCAACTTGTTATTACGGTGTCCTCTGGGCTGAATATTAAGAATCGAACATCAGAAAGTCTTGCGGGGCGAAAAATTGATTACCATTTATACCCACTTACCTTTTACGAATATTTATACCAAACAGGAACCGATGATAAATTAGATGGTGATCTTTTGAAAAAGATAGTTTTAAATAGAATACAACCAACGGCTCACTCTTTCGATCTTCGCGCAACTATTGGTAGGGTACTCACGTATGGTCTAAGTCCCTATTTGGTCAACCATCCATCGGACTCTGCGTATTTAGGTGAGCTCGCGTACTCGTCAATCTATAAAGATATTTTAGCGCTTGATCTGATAGAGAACCGCGCGGTAGCAGAGGATCTTTTGAAACTACTTGCCTACCAAATTGGAAATCTAATCAATTATTCCGAACTTGCCTCTAAACTTGGGGTTGATGCACGAACGGTTAAAAGGTACATTTCTATCTTCGAGCAAAGTTTTATTATCTTCCGGTTGCCTCCGTTTACAAGTAAAAGGCGTAACGAAATCGGTAAAGCGCCTAAAATATATTTTTATGATCTAGGATTAAGAAACGCTATTATCGGGGACTTTTCCGATCCATTTTTAAGAAGGGATTTTGGGGCAATGTTTGAAAACTTTATTATTAGCGAAGTATTAAAGCATAATTCATATAGTAAGGCTGGGTATGGCTTGGCATTCTGGCGAACTTTGCAGGGTTCCGAGGTTGATCTTGTTTTACATAAGGCAAATGAGGTAGTAGCCTGTGAAATAAAAACCTCCCAAGGGAGAGTTTCGACGGCCTTTGGCAACAGGTATCCTAAAGCTACACAAATTGTTATAACACTAGAGAACTTTTATTGATCGATATCATGCATGTTTCCTCGCAAGGCATAAGGCGATATACTTTTTCCCTTAAATTTCGATCTGGACATTGCAAGTATTGGTATGATATTGCACTAATTATGGAAACGTCAATTTTGAGTATTTATAAGAAAATTGAAAAGTCACAGGTCAAATTTGTTGATTATCGCCTACATGAAGTTTTTATCCTTTCCAGTTCCCTGTCATTTCTAATTACGCGATCGTAATAATTGCGCTGCCATATTTTTAGTATGGGCACGTTATTTTCGTAGGGGCGAGGTTTTCTCGCCTGCAATCCGTGTTAATTTGTATTATCCCGTGCACATGATTTGGCGTGATTTGCCATTCATCCAAACGAACATTTTTAAAATGTTCCGGGATTTTGTACCACCAATCATTTACAATTTCCCCAACATTATTTAATGTAATTTCCGGGCGGGATGACCCCGCCCCTACGGAAACCGTTCCAAACATATGTCGCATATTTTCCGTACAAATCGTTACAAAATAAGAACCTCACTGTGTGAGAACCTTGCGATTCAGTCATAGTTAGCACTATAACGTGAATCTAACCACCACGGATTGGCGTAATCCCACCTATCGTAGCGCATATGTTTTCTTTTGGGTAAATTGTCCTCCACCACGAACATTATACGATACGGCGGGCGGGATAACCCCGCCCCTACAAAACCATTAAACCCACCCGTCCCCCAACGATCCCTGCACATGTGGGAGTATGCAATACGCCCCTACGATCCACCGCGGCTGGTATAATCTTTACCATGACGTCACAAGAGATACTACGAAAATATCTTGAATATTATCAAGAGCGTGGGCATGTACTAATTCCTAATCTTTCGCTGGTTCCGGAGGGAGATTCGACCTTGCTGTTTGTGAACTCCGGCATGTTTCCGCTTGTGCCCTATCTTTTTGGAGAGCCTCATCCGTTGGGTAGTAGACTAGTGAGTATACAACGGGCTGTTCGATTTGATGACCTCGAGGAGGTTGGAGATAACCGGCATACTACCGTCTTCCACATGATAGGTAATTGGAGTTTAGGTGACTACTTCAAAAAAGAACAGCTTCCATGGATATGGGAGTTCTTTGTGAAAGAGTTGGGACTCAATATCAATAAGATGTACGGGACTGTCTTTTCGGGGGATCAATATGCTGAAAGAGATGTGACATCAATTGCTTTACTAAAAGAGATTTTTGTGAGCTATGGTATAGAAGATCCAAAAGAGGGCGAACGCATTTTTGCGTATGCAGGAAATTGGTGGCAAAGAGGAGACGCCATTGGAGAGCTTGGTGGGCCCGATAGCGAAGTTTTTTATTATATTGGCGAGGATGGTACAGGGTTAGGTATGGATCCAGAGACCGACGAAGATAAGTTCATTGAGATCGGGAATACTGTGTTTTTGCAGTTTAAACGTACCGAGGAGGGTTGGGAGGAGTTACCCCAAAAGAACGTGGACTTTGGAGGTGGATTTGAGCGTATTGCGATGGTTGTACAAGGTAAAAATGATATATTCGAAACCGACAACTTCTGGCCAATCATACAAAAGATACAAGAACTATCGGGCAAAGACTACTATGGGGATAAAGGTGTGCAAAGGATAATGCGAATCCTTGCCGATCACATTCGTTCGGCCACCTTCATTTCAATGGACGGGGTTGTTCCAGGCAATAAAGATCAAGGGTATGTATTGCGTCGTTTTTTACGACGTATGGTCCGGTTTGCACGAAAGCTTGATATCTCTAAGAACGTTGCAGGCTCACTGGTCCCAACTGTTGCAACAATGTTCGAGTGGATATACCCAGATCTGCCAAGTAAGCAGTGGTTTATTATTGGAGTCTTTACCGAAGAAGAGGAGAAGTTCAGTAAGACACTCGAACGAGGTCAAAAAGAGTCGGTAAAACGACTCGATGGTTTCTCGGGTTCGGTCGAAGCGTTAGCAGCGATCGCATTTGATCTGTATCAGTCAGTTGGCTATCCACCAGAAATGGTGTTAGAAGATGCACAAGACAACGGAGTTGAGATAGATCTTTCGACGTTTGAGAATACATATGCTGAATATGTAACAAAACATCAGGAAAAATCACGCAAAGGGGCCGAACAAAAGTTTGCTGGTGGGTTAGCTGATCATAGTGAGCAAGTTGTTAAATATCACACAACAACACATCTTTTAAATAAAGCATTGCGGGATATTTTTGGAGATCAGATTATGCAACGGGGAAGTAATATTACTGGCGAGCGTTTGCGATTTGACTATAATCATGATGCGCCACTTACTGAGGAACAGATTGCAAAGATCGAAGAGATCGTGAACAAACATATATCTGAAAACCTTCCCGTTAACTTTGAGATGATGCCCATTGCTGATGCAGAAAAGACGGGGGCAATCCATGCATTTGGTGAAAAGTATGGCGATACGGTAAAAATTTATTATATTGGTGATTCTCTTGACAGGGCAATCAGCAAAGAGTTTTGTGGTGGACCGCATGTTTCAAACACTTCGGAATTATCACCCATTGAAATCTACAAACAACAGTCAGTGGGGAAGGGAATTAGGAGAGTTTATGTTAGAGAGGAAGTAATTCGTAATTCGTAATTCGTAATTCGTAATTCGTAATTCGTAATTCGCAATTCGTAATTCGTAACTGGTAACTGGTAACTGGTAACTGGTAACTGGTAACTGGTA
>CAYZXG010000116.1:0-3482 GCA_964482365.1 uncultured Candidatus Saccharibacteria bacterium
ATTATAACCAACTTCCAGCATTTATCAATGATTAGCGATTATCTAAACACAAACAGCTACTTTCAATGTACGCTAAACACGCCTATAATGTACATAAGGAGGTGAAATATACATATGAACGAAGAATTATTTACTAATTGGGGTAGTACCGTTGTTCGCGCAGTTTCAGATAGTTTTGCATCATTCTTGCTGTTCATCCCAAACCTTATTGGAGCATCTGTTGTGTTTTTGGTGGGATGGATTTTAGCCGGGATTGTAAAAAGAATTGTCATGAGGTTTCTTGATGTAATCCAATTGGAGCCTTTTTCTGAAAAAGTTGGTATTTCTAACGCGCTTAAGCGTGCTGGTGCCTCAATTACACCCAATGAATTTTTGGGCGACATTGTTAGATGGGCAATTGTCTTGGTTTTCTTAAATCCAACAGCAGAAACCCTTGGTTTGTCTCAGTTTACTGTTGTAATAAACAGTGTGTTGGCATACATTCCAAACGTTTTAGTTGCAGTGCTTATTGTGATGTTAGGAACCATTGTTGCTGAGCTAACCAGCCAGTTTGTAAAAAGTACCGCCGCCGCTATGGGTACGGGAACTTCAAGTACGCTTGAAGTAATAACAAAATACGCAATTATGGTATTTGTTACGCTTGCTGCATTAAGTCAATTAGGCATAGCACAACAATTGATTGTTACGCTATTTACCGGATTTGTTGCTATGTTTGCACTTGCAGGTGGACTCGCATTTGGGCTTGGTGGCAAAGAAACAGCAGCTGAGATTCTGGAGCGATTGAGAATGAACCTCAAAGAAAAGGATTTGTAACCGCACAGTACCTCGTCACGTGTTTTTGTTGCCCCTACACGTGATGAGCCTGGTGTGGTAGCATGAAACTGTTGGAAAATAATACATACTATGCTAGATAAACTTGTTGTTTCAATTCTTGTCGACGAAGTTGTGGGGGGTTTTTTTATTTCAGTTCCGCCAGGTCATGTTGCCACTGTTTATGATCGTGGGCGCGGAGTCCTCAATAAAGTATGGAATCCAGGACTTCATTTAAAAATTCCATTTTGGCAGGTTGCAAAGCTATTTAATGCACAGACACTTGAGTACGATATGAAGGATGGGAATGATTTGGATAACCCCGAAGTTTTTGGCGATAAACCGATTAATGCTGTCACACGAGATAACAAACTGGTAAAAGTCCAAGGGACGATTCTCATTAAAATTAATAAACAAGTTCTGCCAGTTTTGTGGGAAACAGTAGGGGATCAGTTTGTAAGTAAAATGATTCGTCCCGTAAGCAGAAGTCGCATTAGACAAGTTGTTGCTCGTTATGAAAAAGATCAGGTTGCTGTTACTAATCGTAAAGAGATCGAAGAACAGATTAAAAGTGAACTTAATGATTTTTTTACACCAAAAGGCTTGATTGTTGAAGGTGTGCTTTTATCGGAAATTACCACTGTTTAGTTTTACAAACTTCCTTCGCAACTCGTACAACGCAATTGCTGTTGCACTTGCAACATTAAAAGATTCTTTTTTTCCGTACATTGGAATATGAACAATGTGATCAGATTGAGAAAGTGTTTTTTGGCTTATCCCATCTTTTTCATTTCCTACGATGAATAGGATAGGAAATAACATATCCGCATCGAATATTGAAATAGAGGTGTCTGTTTTTTCCAAAGAAACGACAGAACAGTTTAAGTTTGCTTGTTTCAATGAAAGTGCATTCTCGGGTTTTTCAACATATTCCCACGCAACAAACTCTTCTGCTCCAAGGGCTGTTTTGTGCAGTTTTTCTGTGATCGTTGTTATCTCCCAAGGTTTTCGTTGATCATCGGTATATGTTGGATACGGTGTTATGCCGGTAAGCAAAATCTTTGTCAATCCAACGCCATCTGCGGTACGAAATATTGAACCAACATTGTATAAACTTCGAATGTTCTCAAGCATAAGGGTTATGGGAAACTGCGACATCTATCGACATTATACAAAAAGGTAGCCTCCCAAACTATAATAATCTGGGAGGCCACGTTCGTTACTCAACTTTTGTTCTGTACATCAGCTGATTCAACCTATCCCACACACCAAGTAAGGTTCCGTAAGTACCGCAGGCACATGCAAGTGACTGCGAAGTTAAGATTCCCGTAAGTGGATTTACAAACACAACACCAAGACTCGAAAACATGCTGATACTAGAAAGTGTTGTTGCCCTGATAGCCGATGGAATGTGTTCATTAAAAATCTGTGTATAAAACGGTCTTCTTGATAACCCAAACCCAAAGGTTATCAATATGCCACTTATGGCAAGTAATTGGCCGGTATGTGTTGCTCCAATGTAAACTCCCGCGCACGTTATTAAAAAGCCAAGCATTGTCAATCTGCGCGTAAGCATAAGAGTTTTATTTCGGTTACCAACCACTGTATCAAGATGTAACATATTTGAAATGACCAACAGCTCTATAAGCATCGCAGTAGCTTGCACAACACCAAAGTACCTAAGTGGTACTCCAATATGTCCAAGAATCGGTTGGTACATCCAAAGAATTGATCGCGCGATGATGTTTACAATCACAAAATCAATCCAATACGGTCTAATCACCGGCGTTTCGCGTAAGTGTTTGAGCCCAGCCATGAGATGGATACGTTGTTTGGTTGTTGCTTTTACGTCATTATGTGAAATTTCAGCTATCGTCAGCGAAACCAAAAACGCAAGGCATGACGCAAAGGCAGTAAGTTGCATAGGCAAAATGAGATTAAATCGTTCGCCAAGGAACCCTCCCAAAATAATCGCTGGAATCGAACCAGATAGTTGAATCCTTCGATAGTTTCCAACTACTTTGTCTGCAGTTGACTGTAAATCTTGCACAAGTAATGTATCGTAAAGCAAAGCCTCATCTGCCCCTGAGATTAATGCCGACGATAACGCTAAAAGCG
This sequence comes from uncultured Candidatus Saccharibacteria bacterium, assembly GCA_964482365.1. GTDB lineage: Bacteria > Patescibacteriota > 4484-211 > 4484-211 > CAYZXG01. The sequence goes on from CAYZXG010000116.1 coordinate 2,929, forward strand.
TTTCTCCGGCAACAAAATACGCAAGCTCAGGCTTAAGGGTATACGTAAAGAAGCCTATCATCCCGACAAAAACACCAAGTACGTATGAGGTTTTTCTTCCGTATCGATCTGCTACATATCCCGTTGGAATCTCAAACGCAAAAATACAAATATTAAACCAACTTTGTAGGAGTAGTACTGTAAGAAAGCTTAACCCTCCCCAGTCCATAAACATTGGAACCATCACACCGCCAAAAAAATGCATGTTACGTAAAAAACCAGTCAGGTAAATCTTTTTGATGTTCGACATTATATTCTCCTTGTGTTGTTAAAGAACGGTACCAAAATGTGGCTTATGTGTAGCCACGTACCGTTGTTAGAAGGAGAAAGTCGAATTCGAGCTGCTCACAACCGAGTGTGACCTCACATGGGTAGGTTCTGACTTAATATAGTCAGAACACCCAAAACTAGGCGCCACGGCTGTAAGTAAATTGTTCGCTATCATTTTTTTATCCATACTGTGGGACCGTTCATATAAGCGGTTGGTAAAAACGGCATTTTGCTATACTACATAA
>CAYZXG010000117.1:0-3442 GCA_964482365.1 uncultured Candidatus Saccharibacteria bacterium
CGCCTTTCCGCAAGTTTTCGATCCAGGTGAAGTTCCATATTACCCGTTCCTTTAAACTCTTCGTAAATAAGATCGTCCATACGCGAGCCGGTATCAACAAGCGCGGTTGCAATCATCGTAAGTGATCCACCTTCTTCAATATTTCGTGCCGCACCAAAAAAGTGTTTTGGTGGAAAAAGCGCTGCCGGATCGAATCCACCCGAAAGTGTTCGTCCACTTGGAGGAATCGCCAAGTTATGCGCACGTGCAAGCCTCGTAATAGAATCAACCAGCATAACTACATCTTTACCTGCCTCTACGCGCCTTTTTGCCATTTCGAGTGCAAGCGTTGCAACTGCTGCCTGATCTTCAGGTTTTTCATCAAAATTACTTGCAAACACTTCGCCTTTAACACTGCGTCGCATTTCGGTAACCTCTTCGGGTCGTTCACCAATAAGAACAACCATTAAAATTATGTCGGGGTGATTTTGCTCAATTCCAAAGGCAACCTCACGCAAAAAAGTTGTCTTTCCCGCTTTTGGTGGTGAAACAATCATGGCACGTTGGCCTCGCCCGATAGGAGCAACAAGATCAACAAGCCGCGTTGTTAGTATTTTTTGAGTTGTTTCAAGAGGTAAGAATACATCAGGGAAAATTGGAGTAAGGCGTTTAAAGATTGGCCTGTGCGTAGCTTCTTCGGGCTTTTGTCCATTGACCGTATCAACGCGCAAAAGTCCCCAATATTTTTCGCCTTGTTTCGGAGGACGTGCAACACCAGCGATTTCGTCACCAATACGAAGCTCAAAACGGCGAACTTGGCTCATGGAGATATAGACGTCTTCAGGACCAGGAACTAAGCCTTCGGTACGTAGGAATCCAAAATCTTGAAGTACATCCAAAACGCCTGTTACTGGCTTTGTTTCTGCCTCTGGCGCAAAATCGGATGAAGCTGCCACCACAGGAGAAGGCTCACTTGTTTGAGGTTGTTGAATTATTTCTTCACTCATGAAAATTTTGTTTACCGACAATCTTTACTAAAAAGAGAAGGTAACCAAGACACTTGCATAAACCAAGGTCCCGAAGAACTTTGACTCATGGAATATTTATACTGTATCTTTTGTAATGGATTCTGTCAAGCAAGTGATTACAAATTTGGTAACGTATTCTTCCTGATACTAGCTATCCAAAACAAACTAACTAGTCAGTTTTTCTCTATAGAGTAGCTTACTAAGTTGTCCCTAACAATAACTTGAAATGAGACAACTTTAGTGTCAGGGCGCCATATAAATATAGAAAGTATATGTCCACTGCCCCGAGACACATACTCACCCTGACGGATATACTTATAGCATAAACTATTACAACTGTCAACTATGAGATAGAAAAGCAACACGTAACACGTCCATTTTACGACCCATACCCACTCCCCTTTTCCCTTATATCGAATTTCTGATATTTAGTATCTCGAATTACCTGTTACGAATTACGTGTTACTAATTACGAATTACGTGTTACTAATTACGAATTACTTTTCACTTATATCTCCCCCGTTATGCAACTATCTTCGCAAACACCATCTTGCCCGCATCTGTTTGGAGCAATCGTTGAACTTTTACTTCTAGTTCTTGTCCTACCTTATCTTTGGCTTCTTCAACCACCACCATCGTTCCATCAGCCAAATATCCAACCGCTTGTTTTTTCTCTTTCCCCTCTTTTAGTAGATGGAGTGAAAATGTTTCACCCGGAAGAATTACTGTTTTAACCGCGTTTGCAAGCTCATTAATATTAAGCACTGAAACGCCCGTAACTTTTGCAACTCGGTTTAAATTGTAGTCGGTTGTTAAAACTTTTCCATGAATTCTGTGAGCAAGATCGATGAGACGATCATCAACGGGCATATCTTTTTGGGTAAATTTTATAAGCTTAAATTGAACGTATTGATTTTTTTTGAGTGTGTTGAGTACTTCAAGTCCGCGTCTTCCCCGTTGTCGTTTGAGCAAATCTTTTGAATCCGCCACGTGTTTTAATTCATCGATAACGTAGGAGGGAACAATAAACGTGCCGGACAAAAAACCACTGGCGGTAATGTCGGCAATTCGGCCGTCAATGAGGGCTGATGTGTCAAGAACTAAAGCTGGTTCTGTGGGAATATTAATAGGTTTTTCTTCGAGTTTTGGCTTTGCTTTTTCGGATTGATTATCGGAACCAAACGCTCCAGGGAGGATTACGTAAATACCAGGAAATTTGAAATTCTTAAAGAAGTCGGTAATCTGTTTTCGCATCTTACACATTGTAACAAAACGCATAAAAAAACACCCCGACCAATTCGGCCGGGGTGGATAAACACTCAACACAACGATTCTTACTGGTGGTTTGTGAGTAACCGCTCTTTTACAAACCCCGCCCTCGAAAACGTCTCCCTAAAAAGATCCCCTACGCCAGCAAAATCTATGGGCGTAAACGCAAGGACGTCGATAAAATCAAAAGGTGCAGATTCTGCAAATAGCGCCCAATCGGAAAGCATCTGGCAAAGAACACTAAATTCACCTACCGATATTCGATTATCCTTTTCATTGGGGCTTTGTCGAAACTTTTGAACCAGACTTCCCGGCCAACCTTCGATTGGTTCAAGGCAAGAAGGCAAAAAACTCTGCTGCAACTGCGAAACGGTTGTAACGTTGTAACTCACCATCGACAACACCTGCATCTCCCACCAGCATAAGTAGCCGTCAGAAGATGGCATAACCGTCTCATAAAAATGTATCGCACACAAAAAAGCCTGTCCGGGTTTGTAGAACACAAACGTTGTTACACGTGCAGCCTTGGCTTGATATGTGTAACAATACCGACGAGAGTCGAGCTGAACAGACCCAAAAAGGAGAAACCCCTTTTTAAAAAACTCCTTTCGAATTTGATCAAAATACTTTCCTTTGGCAAACGATCTGGTATTCCACGACCAGGAAATCCGCTGCCATCTTGTCTGTTTTTGTCGCATAGAATCCTCCTCAGTGATTATCATCAATGAACGAAAAACATATTGGAAAGGTCCATAACCAAAGTACAGGCAGATTATAGCAAACCCTCGACTGTATGTTCGGTTTTTCACAAAAAAACACCCCGACCAATTCGGCCGGGGTGCTCGTGTACTAAAACAAACGAACAACAAATTACGAGGTGAACGAAATAGCCTTTTTGCTCGCAACGATCTCTTCTGAATAACCAAGCAACGTTTCGACCACCAGATACATCCGCTGAAGACCGGCAATATTCACGTAACCTCTAGCGGGGCTCCCACCCGTTACAGGCATTACCGTGACCGAGAAGATTGGCATGTCATCAGATTTAACAAACTCTGTCACAACAACTTGGTGAGTTTCCCAATCTTTGGGTTTTACTGTCAAGGTCAGTTGCCCATCCGTATTTTTACCTATCACATGGGACTGAGTCGCCGCCTGCATACCTG
>CAYZXG010000118.1:0-3440 GCA_964482365.1 uncultured Candidatus Saccharibacteria bacterium
ACAACCAAAGGACTCGTTATATAAAACAGACTGCCCGTAAACCAAAAAATCACCGCGAGAAAAAGATTAGTAATGGGTCCAGCAGCTGCAATTTTGCCGTTCTCTTCAAGCGTAACAAGACCCGAAATCATAACTGCACCAGGGGCAGCAAATACCACATGCAAGAAGGTTGCCATGATGATTGCAAGCGCAAGACCCTTATCAAAACTTCGAAATTCTGCCCAACAACCGTACTGCTGTGCCACATATTTGTGCGCAATCTCATGAAGGAGAAACGCAATTCCAACGGTAAGAAGAGAAATAACAAACACCGAAGCAAAGTCACGAGTAAACCCATCACCCAGTACAATTGCAAATGCAAAGCTTATGGCAAGCCATGCCTTTAGCAGTTCATTAATCTCTCTTTCTGAAAATTTCATATGATTATTATACGTTGTGGACAAACCCGCTGAGAAAAGAAGCTTCTACTCAATCTCTTCGTCAATATCTACAAACATTACCGAAAAGTCATCATCTTCAAACATGGAAAGTCCTTGATCTTCAATGAGCTTATCACCGAGTGCCTCAAGAGTTAAACGTGTAGCATGATCTTTGGTTGGAATATGAGAAACCTGCTCGTAAAAATCACTTCCTGAAGATACGATGTCGTTAATGAAAACAGAGTTGTAACTAATCCCCCTCTTGGACTGTTTCATAGTAGGCTCATTTTAGCATGTAGGGCTTGAGTGTCAAGAAAATTACCACTGGAACTAACGTTCCTAACACCAGTTGCTGTAAAGAATGCGCCTTAAGAGTGAGCCGCGCCCACCACACAACCAAAAGAACGGGAAAAAGAATTATTGCCACTACACCCTGCGAGATATACACCATAAAAAATAAAACGGTCATTCCAGCAGCATGAAGACTCACCTTATACCAAAATGTGACAATAAACAGAGCCGTTAAGGTAAGTGCACCAGACAACGTAAGGTACGTAAACATCTTTGAGGCATCAAACGCGTACGCAACATACACAGCACTCCACAAACTCGGTAGAATTCCCGCGAGAATCGGAACACGCTCCTTTCTATTTCTTATATCAACATCACTTACTTTTCCTTGCAAAACAAAAAGGGACAAAATTGCTGCAGGGACAACAATAACCGCCGACAAAAATACAAGATCAAACGCCACGTTTGCCGTGATATCTACGCCAGTATGAAAAAACAAAACATATAAACTTGCTAAAGGAACAACCGTAAACGGTCCAGTTATGCGCGAAACAATGCGTGCAAGCTTTTGTTCCATATGTTTATAGGATACGTGAAATAGACAATAAAGACAACGGTAGGAAGCAGTTAGTGACAGAACGTTTTTCGATGAAGATCAGAAAGTCCGTATCGCACAATCGCCAACTGATGATAGCTTGTTCCGTATCCTGCATTTTCGTCCCACTTGTAGGGGCGATACCGTAAGTTTTTTGATAACCGAACCATATACGCATCGCGCCACTGTTTTGCAATAATACTTGCGGCTGAAATACTGACTGAAACGCAGTCTCCTTTCACTAAGTGACGAACGTGAGCTTGGGATGAAGTTTTAACAAGACCTGCATCAAAAAGACCATAGTCAGGATGTACCGAAAGACCTCTCCATGCCAAAGCTGCAGCAGATCTAACAGCACGCGTTATGCCATATTCATCAACATCCGAAGCGGAGCAAACCCCAATTGACCAATCAAACGCATGCGCGTAAATTACCCGAACAAGCAGTGCCCGTTTTTTGGGTGAAAGTTTTTTTGAATCATTAATCCCATCAAGTAGCACATTCCGAGCGTTTTGGTCAAAATACTGAGGAAAAACAACCGCACCAACAACCACCGGACCGCAAAGACAACCCCTACCCACCTCGTCCATTCCCACTACAAACTCATAACCTTTGCCCCACAAATCTCGCTCAAAATCAAACGACGGGTTTTTTGGAACAATCAGCATAATATCTACTTTACTACATCACCTAGAAAACGCCGTACCAAAGGTTGACAGTTCCTCCCAAAGGCACTACCGTAATACATGAATGAACCGAACAATTCTGCCCCGCTTTACCCGATATCTCATCTATCCGCTTGCAATATTACTGTCAATTTCTGTTGTTCTTGGTGCACAGAACATAGCAGACCAAAGCAAGCAAACAACTGCCCTTGCCGGGCAAAGCCAGCAAGAATATGAGTTGCAACTTCCCATCATTCGCACGCTTCAAACCAAACGCTATTTTGTGCAAAGTATTATTTCGCAGATCGATCCGATGTTACCAAGTCTTTCTACAACAGAGATTGATCTGCTCATTGCGGCTTTTGACGACTCGCTACTTGCAGCCGATTATGAACGCGCACACTCCACGCTTGAGCAAGCACAAGCTGTTGCCAAAGACACACTGGCGAACCAAGCCAAGATTGCAGATCAAGAAGTTACCCGGCTCCTTTCTGTCCTTACCGAAAACATTGCGCAAATTGACCATATGCTCGGCAACAAAGACGTTATTCCCGCAACTGCACTTGAGCTTCTTTCAAACGATACGGTTGATGTGATGGCCCGATTAAACGATGCCCGCGGTTGGGTTGAAGTAAGCGCACACGAAATTAAACGCAGACGTGCAACATTGGATACCGCACAAAAACAGATCGTCATTGTGAAAAGTGAAAAATCCTTACATTTGTATGAAAATGGAGAGATTATATACTCAATGCCGGTCTCACTGGGCAGGCCCTCGGCAATAACAAGAACTGGCGATTTTGCGATCCTTGATAAACTCGGAACGGTCTGGAGTTACTGGCAGATCTGGCTTCCCAAATGGCTCGGAATTTACTATGCAGGATCAAGTGAAAACGGGATTCATGGTCTTCCTTTTGATAATTACGGCAACGTGTACTGGACCGCACAAGTTGGAACCCAAAACATAACGTACGGATGCGTTATGCCAAACGATCCGAATATGGCAAAATTGTACGACTGGGCCGAAGTCGGCATTCCGGTTGCGATTGTGGATTGAGAAGCGTAAAGCGTAAAGCGTAAAGCGTAAAGCGTAAAGCGTAAAGCGTAAAGCGTAAAGGATGGTATGTTTTGATACAAAACCCGTCAACCGTCAGTTTTACCGAATTACGAATTACGAATTACCAGTTACTTGTTACGATTTACTTATTACGTTTTACGGATTACGATTTACCGTTTAAACCAACCCATCATCTCTTCTTTCGTAAGCGTTACTTCAACAGGTCTTCCGTGTGGACACGTGGCATTATTGCTTGTTTGATGAAATTGTTTGATCAATTGTTTTGCTTCAAATGTTGAAAGCGGATCCCCTGCTTTTATGGCTCCCCTACAAGACATAATGGCAAGCCTCCGGTGGGTTTGATCGTCGATCTCTTTTGTTTCAGAAGTTCCGACTTCGATAGAATCAGTCAG